>JANXYW010000201.1 GCA_025355835.1 Chloroflexota bacterium | reverse complement strand
TCTGGGATGTCTACTACTGCGCGCACCGGATCACCCAGATCGACCTGCGAGCGCCGCTACTATGATTACTCGCATCGCCGTCCAGCATGTCCTCGTACACCTGTCCACCATGTCCCCTGCCTGTACAACAACGTGGAGAGGGGAGCACTCTAGTCGAAGACGACCGTCTTGTTCCCGTACACCAGCACACGGTTGCGTAGATGCAGATCGACGGCGCGCGCCAGCACGACGCGTTCGAGGTCGCGGCCTTTTCGTACGAGGTCTGCGACGGAGTCGCGGTGGCTCACGGGCGCGACGCCCTGGTCGATGATCGGGCCCTGATCCAGCTCCGGCGTTGCGTAGTGGCCCGTGGCGCCGATGATCTTGACGCCGCGTTCGTGCGCCTGGTGGTACGGTCGCGCACCGGCGAACGCCGGCAAGAACGAGTGATGGATGTTGATGATGCGGTTCGGGTATCGCCGCACAACATCGTCGCTGAGCACCTGCATGTAACGCGCGAGGATGACGAGGTCGATGCGGTGCGATTCCAGAAGCGCGACGATCTGCGCCTCCTGCGCGGCCTTGTCGCCGTTCGTGACAGGCAGATGCTCGTACGCGACGCCGAACTCCTCGACGATGGCGCGGCCGTCGGCATGGTTGCTGATCACGACGGGGATCTCGGCGTGGATCTCGCCCATCCGCCAGCGGGCGAGAATGTCGTACATGCAGTGGTGCATCTTCGAGACGAGAATCGCCACGCGCGGCATCTCGTCGGAGAAGCGCAGGCTCCACGTCATGTCGAAGCGCTCCGCGATCGGCCGGAACGCCGCCTCGATCTCGCCGCGCGCGATCGCGAAGCCATCGAGTTCAAACTCGACGCGCTGCAGGAAGACGCTCTCTTCGAGATCGGTGTGTTGGTCGGCGTGCACGATGTTCCCGTCGTTCCGGTAGAGGAAGTCGGAGACGGCCGCTACCAGCCCCTTCTGGTCGCGGCAGGAGATCAGCAGCGTTGCGGTGACGTGTTCGGTCGCCATACGAGGGACAATAGCATGCGTTGAAGGCGAGGGCAGTCGGGGAGTAGGAGCATCGCGGCGCCTCGAATCCAGAACATTTGCCCTCCGGCGAACCAAAGATATATGCTCGCACCACGGCGCAACTGATGGCCGATTGCCGTCGACCGACGCCCGCAGCCGGAGGTGCATCATGAAGTTCGGCGTCTTCTACGAACTGTCGGTTCCCCGGCCGTGGACGCGCGAGTCCGAGCGCGACGTGTACATGAACGCGCTGGAGCAGGTGCGCCTCGCCGACGAGCTAGGGTTCGACCAGGTCTGGTGCGTAGAGCATCACTTCCTCGAGGAGTATTCGCACTCGTCGGCGCCGGAGCTGTTCCTCACGGCGTGCGCGATGCAGACGAAGAACATCCGTGTCGGGCACGGCATCGTCGTCTGCGTGCCGCAGTTCAACCACCCGATCCGCATCGCCGAGCGCGCCGCGGTGCTGGACATTCTCTCCGGCGGTCGGCTCGAAGTCGGCACCGGCCGCTCGGCCACGTGGACGGAGTTGGCGGGATTCCAGGCGAATCCGGACGACACGAAAAAGACCTGGGACGAGATCGTGCGCGTGCTGCCGAAGATGTGGATGCAAGAGCGCTTCAGCTATCAGGGCGAGGCGTTCTCGATGCCGTCGCGCGCCATCTTGCCGAAGCCGTACCAGAAGCCGCACCCGCCGATGTGGGTCGCGGTCACAAGTCCCGGCACCGAACTGGACGCCGCGGATCGCGGCCTCGGCAGCCTCGGCCTTACGTTCGGCGGCATTGCCGAGCAGGAGCACAAGATCGCCGAGTACCGTCGCCGCATCAAGTCGTGCGATCCCGTCGGCGCATTTGTGAACGAGCAAGTCAACACCGTCAACTTCCTCTACTGTCACGACGACGCCGAGACCGGCATCAAGACGGGACAGCGCCTCGCCGGCACCTTCAGCTATCTCGCCGCACAGCTCCTCGCCGCGCGCGAGGCGTACCCAACGCGCTCGTATCCGTCGCAAGGGCTGTTGCCGCAGCTGCGCCAGGAATCGCAGAGCCCGGGCGACGGCGGCCGCGTGCCGGAAGGCATCTGCATCGGCGATCCGCATCGCATCGCGGAGGTCGTGCGCGGCTGGGAGTCCGTGGGCGTCGACCGCATCAACTTCCTGCTGAACGCGGGCGAGACGGTGCCCCAGGCGCAGGTGCTCGACAGCCTGCGGCTGTTCGCGAAGGAAGTGATGCCACAGTTCCAGAACGCGCCTGCCGCGGCCGTCGTCGGCTAGGCGCGCATTCTTCGCTGAAGCTGACATAGGTTGTCAGCAGCACGTTGTTGTGGCCGGCGGTACGCGGCACACTCTCGGCATGACCGACGATCGGCTTGCAGTTTCCAACGCACCGCTAGCGCGGATGTTCGCGTATAACGCGTGGGCGAACGCGCGCATCATTGACGCGTGCCGCGATCTCAGCGACACACAGCTCGATGCGCCGGGCACAAGCACCTTCGGATCGATACGCGAGACGCTGTTGCACGTGGCCTACGGACAGTACGCGTTTCTCGCGCGGCTCGACGGGACGGCGCAGGATGCGCGAGCGCTCACGTCGGCGTGGCCAGGGTTCGACGCGCTTGCCAACGTTGCCGCGGAAACCAGCGATGCGCTCGCGGCTGGGGCGAGCGCTCTCGATGTGGACGCGGATGTCGTGCTTTCGTTTCAGGGGAAGGGCCACCGGTATCCAAAGAGTTTTTTCCTGTTGCACGCGATCCAGCACGGTATCGAGCATCGCACGCAAATCGGAACAATGCTGGCGCAACTCGGGCGTGAGGCGCCAAACCTCGACGGGTGGGCGTTCGCGGAGCACGAGGGACTGGGAGAGGAAGTATGAAATTCGGATTTGTCCTGCCCTTCGGAAATGCGCGGATGGCCGCTGACTTCGCATACGAAGCCGAGCAGGCGGGCTGGGATGGGTTCTTCGTCTATGAGCCGGTGTGGGGCGTCGATGCCTGGGTATCGCTGACCGCGGCTGCGATGCGCACCGAGCGCATCCGTCTCGGCACGATGCTGTCCCCCGTGTCGAGGATGCGGCCGTGGAAGCTCGCCAGCGAGACCGCGACGCTCGACGACCTCTCCGGTGGCCGCGTCATCCTCTCCGTCGGCCTTGGCGCGCCCGAAACGGGCTTTGCCAACTTCGGCGAGGCGACCGATCGCAAGAAACGCGCAGAGCTGCTGGACGAGGGGCTCGATGTGCTGACAGGCCTTTGGCGCGGGCAGCCGTTCTCGTACGATGGCCGGCACTACCACATCACGCCGACGGAGTTCATGCCCGCACCGCCGCCGATCCAGCAGCCGCGAATCCCCATATGGGTTGTCGGTGCATGGCCGTTCGAGTCGTCGATGCGGCGTGCACTTCGGTACGACGGTCTGATCCCGACCGCGAGAGGCGACAACGGCAGCATGGGCCAGCCCGAGCCGGCCGAACTGCGCGCGATTGTGGCGGGTGTCGCTGAACGGCGCACGGACGCGACGCCATTCGACATCATCGTCGAAGGTACGACGTCGACGTCCGATCCGGAGCGCGCCGCGGCAAAGGTCTCGCCGTGGCGGGAGGCGGGCGCGACGTGGTTCCTCGAAGCGCGGTGGGGCGGCAAAGACGACGCGGACGGGAAAGAACAGCTTCGACGCCGTATCGCGGCCGGGCCGCCGCGGGTCGACTGAGGATTCACCACGGGGACGCGGAGAGCGCGGAGGGTTCGTGGCGGCAGAGGACACGCGGATCTGGCGCGTCACGCCGTGGCGCGACACACTGCGCCTGATGCAACCTTGACGACAGAAGACCGACGACTGGAGACCGAAGTATGGTCCTGATCGGTAACCGCGACATCACAGCGCTGCTCGATCGCGCGCCGCTGCTCGACAACTTCGATACCGAGGCGTGGGAGCTCTCTGGCGTCGAGTTGCTGCACTTGCGGTACGAAATCGACGACAGCAATCGAGAGGCGCTGCTGCCGCGCGCACTGCATCCGACCATACCCGCGACGGTGATCTTCACGGCGGCGCGCTATCCGGACAGCCCGGTGGGCCCGTTCATGCTGGCGCAGGTGCGTGTCGGCTGCCGGTCGGCCGCCTTGCCCCGCGGCTTCTTACTGCGAGCGTACAGCGATTCGCCTGCTGCGGCCGATGCACTTGCGCGCCGTTGGGGTTACGCGTGCGACGTCGGAGACGTGAAGATCGCACGCTATCACGACCGTATCGTCGCGACCGTCGCAAAAGATGGTGCGGAGATATTGCGCGCGGCGCTCGTCGATCCTGAGCCGATCTCCGGCGGTGACGTGCAGTACGTCGCGAACATGAATCTCGCGCGGCAGAAGGACGGCGACCCCGTACTGCTGCAGGTCGATCCGGAGTATCGGTTCCATCGCGCGGAGCGCGGCCGCTGCGAGCTTGCGGTGTTCGATCGTGCGGCGTGGTCAGCCGAGGGCGTCGATCCGGTGTACCCGATCGTGGCATCGTTCACGCAGTGCGATACCGGGTTCCCGGCGATCCGCTTCGTGCTTGATCCGAATAAGACGGCGCTCGAGGGCACGCGGAAGATTCGCTGAGCCAGTTTCGGCGCCGGCCCGTTCGGAATCGCGACAGAATCCGGTTCGACGATTTCCAGTGGCCAACACCGTGCGCTTGGAAGCGAACCAGCGTATGATCCGGCGGGTGACGGATGGATCGATCCGCATGACAGGTACTCGGCATGACATCCGATCCCGGCAACCGTTGGCTCCAAACGCGCGGCGTGTCCGGCGACGACTACGACGCAACGTACGATCGACGCGCGGCCGATGGCGAGGACGTGCACGGTGAGGCGACGTTCGTGCAGCGTTTCGCGCCGGCAACGGCGATGGACGCCGGATGCGGAACTGGGCGCGTTGGACGCGAACTCGCGCGGCGTCGTGTGGAGGTCGTTGGCGTCGACATTGATGCGGCCATGCTCGATACCGCGCGACGCAAGACGCCCGACGTGCAGTGGCTGCTCGCTGATCTTGTGACGCTCGATCTGGCGCGGACGTTCGACGCGATCGTGATGGCGGGCAACGTGATGATCTTCGTGACGCCGGGTACCGAAGCGCTCGTTGTGGCGAACATGGCGCGGCATCTCGAGCCCGGTGGCGTGCTTATCGCAGGCTTCCAACTACAGCCCGGGCGGCTTAGCATCGAGCGCTACGATGCGATGGCCGCAGACGCGGGGCTGGCACTCGCCGAACGATGGTCAACGTGGGACTGCGAGCCGTGGCAGGGCGCAGGCGGCTACGCCGTGTCCGTGCATCGCAAACCAATCGCGGGAGTTGCGGCGTGAGCGACCAGCGATCGTCCGAGGCGATCGATGTCGCGCGCGTCGATGCGTGGCTGGCGGAGCACGTTCGCGGCGCTACGCCTCCGTTTCGTTATGAGTTGATCACGGGCGGCCGCTCGAATCTCACCTTCAGCGTGGTGGACGCTGCCGCGCACCACTTCGTGCTGCGACGGCCGCCGCTTGGCACGCTGCTCGCGACGGCGCACGACGTGGTGCGCGAATATCGTATCGCGGCGGCGCTGGCCGAGACGCCGGTTCCCGTCGCCACTGCGCTCGCCGTCTGCGAAGACGCGGCCGTCAACGGCACGCCGTTCGCCGTTACGGGCTTCGTCGATGGCGTCGTGCTTGATACCGTCGAGAAAGCCGCTTTGCTGGATACGGAAGCGCGCCACGCGCTCGCGTTCCACATGATCGACGTGTTGGCCGATCTGCATGCTGTCGATCTGGACGCAGTGGGCCTCGCTGATCTCTCGCGGCACGATAGCTACATCGAGCGCCAGCTCAAGCGCTGGTCGCGGCAATGGGCCGGATCGCGGACGCGCGAACTGCCGCTGATCGACGACGTCGAGAAGCGGCTGATCGATCACATTCCGCCGCAACGCGCCGCGACGATCGTCCACGGCGACTATCGCTTCGGCAACTGCATCTCGGACATCGCCAACCGCCGCATCGTCGCGGTGCTCGATTGGGAGTTGTGCACGCTCGGCGATCCGATGGCCGACCTCGGCCACCTCGGCGTCTACTGGTTCGATCCGGAATCACCGCTGCCGCTCACGAACGACCCGACTGCGGCGGGCGGCTTTCCGTCGTACCGCGAGCTCTTGCAGCGCTACGCCGCGCGCAGTGGACGCGACGTGTCGCGTGTTGACTACTATCGCGGGTTCGCGGCGTGGCGCCTCGCGATCATTGCAGAAGGCGTCGCATCGCGGCATCTCGCGCGGCATCCGGAAGACACGGCTGCGCTCGCTGCATCGCAGTCGGCCGTCGAGCGGCTGGTGCAGTTCGCGGCGGACTCGCTGGCGTGATGACCTTCGGCAGTTGAAGCGGCGGCGACTCGACCCGTGTGTTGATAGACTTTCTCCACCAATACGAACGCGTTGTGCAAGAGGGCTGCGATGACGATCGAGAATCTTCCATTCGACCCGGAGAAGTTGCGGGCGAAGTACCGCGCGGAGCGTGACAAGCGGCTCCGCGACGACGGCAACGAGCAGTACGTCGAGGTCGTCGGCGACTTCGCGCAGTTCGTCGAGGATCCGTATGTTGCGCCGGGCTTCCATCGCGAACCGCTGACCGACGACGTCGATGTGGTGGTGATCGGCGGCGGGTTTGGGGGGCTGCTGGCCGGCGCGCGGTTGCGCGAGGCCGGCGTCGAAGACATCCGGCTGATCGAAAAGGGCGGCGACTTCGGCGGCACGTGGTACTGGAACCGCTATCCCGGCGCGGCCTGCGATGTCGAGTCGTACATCTACCTGCCGCTGCTGGAAGAGCTCGGCTACGTACCGAAAGAGAAGTACAGCCGCGCGCCGGAGATCCTGGCGCACAGCCGCGCCATCGGCGAAAAGTTCGATCTGTATCGCAACGCCTGCTTCCAGACGGAAGTGACAGAACTGCAGTGGGACGAGCACGACCTGCGCTGGATCATCTCGACCAACCGAGGCGATCGCATGAGGGCGCGTTTCGTCTGCATGTCGAACGGGCCGCTGCATCGCGCGAAGCTACCCGGTATTCCAGGGATCGAGAA
>JANXYW010000189.1 GCA_025355835.1 Chloroflexota bacterium | reverse complement strand
CAATTACCTCAAGGCGACGGGCCTGAGCCGGGGACTGTTACTCAATTTTGGGGCGCCGAGCCTGGAACACAAACGCCTAGTCAACAAACTATCCCAATCTGCGAAATCCGTGTAATCCTTGTTACCCGTTCCCCCTTTTCGCGCGGTGATCTTTGATATGGACGGCACGCTGACCGATAGCGAGCCGGCGTTTCACGCTGCTGTCAACGATATTCTCGCCCGCTACGGCAAGCATGTGCCGCTCGAGGAGTACGGGCGCTTCATCGGCATGGAGACGCCGCCGATGTGGACGCAGATGATGGCACTGCAGGACCTACCGGCGACGCTCGAAGAAATTCTGACTGCGTACGAGCCGGTGCTGATGGAGCGGCTGCGGCAGCCGCGACCGGCGCTGCCGGGGGCGCGCGAACTCGTCGTGGAGCTGCGCGAGCGCGGCGTGCCGATCGCGCTGTGTACGGCATCGTACAAGCGCTGGGTCGACGCGATCTTGCCGTCGGCGGGCCTCGACGGGCTGTTCGATGTGCTTTCGACGTGCGACATGGTGACGAAGACGAAGCCGCTGCCCGAACCGTACCTTCTCGCCGCCGAACTGCTCGGCGTACCGCCCGCAGAATGCGTCGCCATCGAAGACAGCACGAACGGGCTAACGTCAGCGCTCAGCGCCGGCATGCACGTCATCCAGCTCCGTGCCACGTCCACGGCGGCGGCGCCGATGGCGGGCGTCGCGCGCGTGATCGAATCGCTGCGGGAGTTTCCGTTGGAGTTGGTGGTGCAAGTCCGCTAATCGTCTGGCGGCGGCACAAACGGTATCGCGCCCACGACGCCATCGCCCAACGCGGAGAACGCAGTGAAGGGCACCGACCTGAGCGTGCCATCCACCAGCATCAGCGCAGCTACAAGAGGCGCGCGTTCGCCACATACGCTGCACGGCGGCAGACCCTGCGCGAGCAGGCCCGATCCATCCGGCAGCCAGCCGATCACATCCACGTAGGCTGGCGGCAAAGGGTACACGGCTCCATTGTCGCCGGGAGGTGGAGGGAACGCTGCGACGCGATCCGCACCACCACTTCCGTCGGAGTCGTCGGCCACAGCGAATCTTCCGAACTCGTCCCAAACGCACGCCTTGATGCCTGATGCATGTGCCAACGCGGCGTGCTGCGGAGGGCCGCTGCCATCGATCGGCGAAACGACGTGTGCGCCTCCCGGCGCGAAGATCTCATTGAAAGCACAGAAATACCGGGAGTCGGGCGACCACGACTGGTGGTCGCCGCCCACATCCGGGAACTCGCGGGCGGATGTCGGGTCGTCCGCGGCGACCACGACTGATATCGAACCCTCGCCTACCAGCTTCGACACGAGAATCCACTTGCCGTCTGGGGACCACTGCGGATTGATGAACATGGTGCACCCTCGCGCGGGCCGAGGTTCCGTTTGGCATGGGTTCGTGAGAAGCTGGCTGACCGCACCGCTCACCACGTCGTATCGATGCACGCCGGATTCGTCCGCATACGCGATGGCCGATCCGTCCCGCGCGACGCTGACGGCGTGAGCCAGCGGCTCGCCGTCGGTGCTCGCGTTCGTTGCCATGAACGTGAAGAGATGCTCGACCGCGCCTCCGTCGATTCGGCGTCGCGACACCTGGGCTGGCCGAGTCGCTGATTCACTGGCGGGGGGTGGCGTGAGGTACGACGTGAAGTAGACCGTGAACCCGCTTTCATAGCCTGTCCGTCCCGCGTATCCGGCGCCGAAGCCCTCCGTCGTGAAGCGCTGCTCCACGCCCGTCGTGAGGTCGCCGACGTACAGATCGCCGGATCGTTTGTAAACGAGCCAGCCCCTGGATCGGAGTTGTGGCGCAGGCGTCGGCGCGAGAGGCGAAGCCGACACGGGTGAGACTGGCGTCGATGCGACTGTCGCAGATCCGAGGGTCGGCGTTGCACCCGAACCCGCACCTGAACCGCAGGCCGTACCCGCCACCGCGACCATGACCGCCATCATCGTCAACACAATTCGATTCCGCATGCGCTATCCCGCCTCCTTGCGTCGCTAGACGAGCACAGTATGCGGTTCGGAACGATCACCCGCCCGACGCCAGCCCTACGCGTAGGCGACGCGACGCGCACAAAACGAAGCGCGCTCGCCGCGGCGAGCGCGCTCTCACTACAAACTACCCACGACAAGCTACGAACTTTCTTCCTACACCTCGCGGAACTCGCCTTCGACGGTGCCCTCTTCGGGTGCGCCTTCTGCGCCTGCGCCGGCTCCTTCCGCACCCGGCTCGCCGGGAGCGCCGCCCTGTGCGCCGTAGACGGCCTGGCCGATCTTCTGCATTGTCTCGGAGAGCGACTCCGTGGACGAGCGGATGGTGTCGGTACCGCCAGACTGCAGCGCGCTGCGAACTGCGGCAACCTTGCCTTCGACCTCCGACTTCAGCTCGGCGTCGATCTTGTCGCCGTTCTCGCGCACCGTCTTCTCGGCCCGGTAGGCGAGGCTGTCCGCCGTGTTGCGGATCTCGATCTCCTCGCGCCGCGCCTTGTCTTCGGTGGCGTGCAGCTCCGCTTCCTTCTGCAACCGCTCGACTTCATCCTTCGAGAGGCCGCCACCGGCCGTGATCGTGATCTTCTGCTCCTTGCCGGTCGCCTTGTCGCGCGCCGACACGTTGAGGATGCCGTTCGCGTCGAGGTCGAATGTCACCTCGACCTGCGGCACTCCGCGCGGCGCCGGCAGGATGCCGTCGAGGATGAATCGCCCCAGCGACTTGTTATCGGCCCCCATCGCGCGCTCGCCCTGGAGCACGTGAATCTCGACGCTCGGCTGGTTGTCGGCCGCAGTCGAGAAGCCCTGGCTCTTGCTGGTCGGGATCGTCGTGTTGCGCGTGATCAGCGGCGTCGCGACGCCACCCAGCGTCTCGATGCCGAGCGTCAGCGGTGTCACGTCGAGCAACAGCACGTCGCGGACTTCGCCCTTCAACACGCCGGCCTGGATTGCCGCGCCGATCGCTACGACCTCGTCGGGGTTGACGCCCTTGTGGGGCTCTTTGCCGAAGAACTGGCGCACCTTCTCCTGCACCAGCGGCATGCGCGTCTGGCCGCCGACCAGCACGACCTCATCGATCTGCGCCGCGGTGAGCCCCGCATCCTGCATGGCGGCCTTCACGGGGCCGAGCGTGCCTTCAACGAGTTCGCCGACGAGCTGCTCCAGCTTGGCGCGCGTGATGCTGATGGCCATGTGCTTCGGGCCGCTGGCGTCGGCGGTGATGAACGGCAGGTTCACCTCCGTCTGCTGCGCGCTCGAAAGCTCGATCTTCGCCTTCTCGGCTGCTTCCTTCAGCCGCTGCAGCGCCATGCGGTCCTGCTTCAGGTCGATGCCCTGCTCGCGCTTGAATTCGCTCACCAGGAAGTTGATCACGAGCTGGTCGAAGTCATCGCCGCCGAGGTGCGTGTCGCCGTTCGTCGACTTCACCTGGAACGTGCCTTCGCCCAACTCCAGAATCGAGATGTCGAACGTGCCGCCGCCGAGGTCATAGACCGCGATCACTTCTTCGGCCTTCTTGTCGAGGCCGTAGGCGAGCGCCGCCGCCGTCGGCTCGTTGATGATGCGCAGCACTTCGAGGCCGGCGATCTTTCCGGCGTCCTTCGTCGCCTGGCGCTGGGTGTCGTTGAAGTACGCTGGCACCGTGATCACGGCCTCCGTTACGGTCTCGCCGAGGTACGCCTCCGCGTCCGCCTTCAACTTCTGCAAAATCATCGCCGAGACTTCCGCCGCCGAATACGAGCGGCCGCCCATCGAGACCTGCGCGTCGCCGTTGTTCGCGCGCTCGATCTTGTATCCCATCAGCGAGATATCGCGCTGCACTTCGGCGTCTTCGAACTTGCGGCCCATGAGCCGCTTCACCGAGTAGACGGTGTTGTCGGGGTTCGTCACGGCCTGCCGCTTGGCGACGGTGCCGACGAGCCGCTCGCCCGTCTTGCTGATCGCGACGACGGACGGCGTGATGCGACCGCCCTCGCTGTTGGCGATGACGACAGGTTCGCCCGCCTCCATGACGGCGACAACGGAGTTCGTTGTGCCCAGGTCGATGCCGATTACCTTACCCATCTTGTTTGTTCTCCTTCTGATCTCGTCCGCGAATTTCCTCAAGCGCCATCACGGCCAGATCCAGCGCTCGTTGCGTTTCAGCGATGAGTGCGCCATCGATGACGATGTCCGCCGGCGGCTCGACGACGCCGACCGCTTGCGCGCCCGCGCTCGCGGCGCCGCTTGACAGAATCTCCAGCGCGGCTGCCGATTTTCGTCTGACGTTCTCGACTGCGTCGTACAGGTAGTCGTTGCTCATGTTCTTGTTCCCTCTCGGCCTTCGTGGCGCTTTCGGGAGAGTCGTGCCAATCGAGCACCTCACCCCCAGCCCCGCTCCACGACGTGGAGAGGGGAGTACGTTTCCTCTATCCGCTGAGCGCCGTTGTGGCTCGGCGCGCTTCCAACACTGCTGTTTGGGCCATCTTCAACTCTCGGTGCGCTGACTCTGCTGCAGCTCGGTCCAGTACGTGCGACGCCAGCGGCATGCCGCCCAAACGTGTCCGAACCGGCGGGCACAGCACGGCGTAGGCGACCTCGGCGTCGTGCAGAGTTCTGTTTGTGGCTTCAAGTTGATTCATCATTCGAACTCCTTCGTGGCTGCGCCCAACTCATCGCTGGGTACGACCGCGGGCGCAACAGGTTGCGCCCCTACAGCATTTCGACGTTCTTCCTTACCCTTGGTGTTCCTTCGTGTCCTTCGTGGTTCCGTCGCCCACCACAACCATCGCTGGACGGATGACGCGGTCGCCGAGCTTGTAGCCCTTCTGGACGACCGCGATCACTTTATTCTCTTCGCCCGGCCCTTGGCTCACGGCTTCGTGCAGCGACGGGTCGAACGTTTCGCCGTCGGCGTCGATCTCTTGTACGCCGGTCATCTCCAGCACGGCCTGGAACTTGCGGTGGATGAGGCGGATGCCATCGACCCACGTCAGCCCGGCAAGGTGCGTGTCGACGTTCATCAGTGCGAGATCGAGATCGTCGATCAGCGGCAGCAGGTTGATCGTCAACGCAGCGCTGGCGAAGCGTGCCGTCTCGGAGCGCTCCTCCTCGACGCGGCGCTTGTAGTTCTGGAAGTCGGCTGCGGCGCGTTGCCAGCTCGCCATGAACGACTGCGCCTTCTGCCGCTCCTCATCGAGCAGCGACTTCAGCGATTCGACGTTGTTGGGCAGTTCGTCGGTGGTTGTGGTGTTTTCTTCGTTGTCTGTGGTCATTTGTATGTCTCTCCGTCTCTCTGTCTTTCGGTCTCTCTTTGTCGGGTCGTCAGTCTTCGGTCGTCAGTTTCGGGCGCCGCGCGGGCTGGAAAGCCCACGCTACGGTGGTGGGTGATGCTTTAGGCGACGAGCTTACGCTCCGTCCCCTTTGGATCGTTCAACCAAGCCGTCACTACCCGGCATTCGTCGAATAGACAAACTTCGAGACGAAGGGTCTCCCAACCGTCGACTAGTTCATCGCCCTTCGACGCCCGGAACTTGTCGGCCTCGTCGGACGTGAGTGGTCGCGTCCTGTGCTTGCCGCAGCGTTCGCATGCCCAGAAAGTCATTCTCGTGCTCCTTCGTCGTAGTACGTGGCCAGCATCTCGCTCATCAGGCCGGCGATGAAGCGCACGGTCGAGATCGTCTGCGAGTAGCGCATGCGCGTCGGGCCGACGACGGCCATCGCGCCGCTAATGCCGCCGGGTACGCCGTACGGGCTGATGACGACGCTGTAGTCGTGCATCGCGTCCTCTTCGTTCTCGGCGCCGATCATCACCGTCACGCCGTCGGCGGAAATCTCGCGGAACGGGATGAGCTTCGTCAGGTTGCGCTGCTCCAGCACTTCGAGCAGGTTGAGCATCTTGTCGCTGGTGCCGAACTCCGGCTTTTGGAGCACGTTGCGCACGCCTTCGAGATACGCCTCGTCGTAGCCGCCGCGGTCCGACGCGCTCATGATCTCGCGGATGGCGTTGGCGACATGCCACTCCATCTGCGTTAGCTGCGCCTGCGAGCCGCGGATCTCGTCGGCCGTGTGCCCGCGGAACGCCGCGTTCAGGTGGTTGGCGATGGCAGTGAGTTGATCCTGATCCATCGGCTCCGGGAAGATCAGCACCTGCTGCTTCACGCGCGCCTGCTGCAGCACGATCACCAGCAGCGCCGCGCCGTCCTGGATGCCGACGAGCTCCAAGCGCTTCAGGTGCGACTCCGGCGTCCGCGGCAGCGTGACGACGGCGGCGTTCTCAACGGCGCGCGCCAGCACCGCCGCCGACAAGTGCACCCACTCGTCCTCTTCGCGGCCGGCCTGGTGGAACTGATGGCGGATGGTCTGCTTGACCTCGCTCGGCAGGTCGCGCTCCTGCATCAGCGCCTCGACGTAGTAGCGGTAGCCCTTGTCGGCCGGCACGCGCCCGGCGGAGGTGTGGGGGTGCGTGATGTAGCCTTCGTCCTCAAGCCGCGCCATCTCGTTGCGGATGGTGGCGGACGAAAAGGGCAGGTCAAAGCGGCGGACAATCGCGTCCGAGCCGACCGGCATCGCCGTATCGACGTATTCGCCAATAATCAGGCTCAGAAGCTGTGCGCGGCGTTCTGTCAGTGTCATTCAGATTCGAATTAGCACTCTCCAGTCACGAGTGCTAACTGCTCCGAAGTGTAGCAATCGCGGCCAGAGGAGGGCAAGGCTGGGCGATGGAGGTTGGAGGCGGGAAAGCAAAATTGCGACGACGGATGGCGACCACACGGAGAGTGGCACAGCCGTCCCCGGCTGTGAGTCGCTCGTGAACGTGACCTCACCTCCGCGCTGCGCGCTGGTCCTCTCCGCCCGGCGGAGAGGAAGTTGGTCCGCGACTCAACCCAGTTGTTTTTCCGCCGCCGAGCAGTGGTTGCAACGTGAATCCCGTCCAACAGCCGAGGGCGGCTGTCCTACATCGGATCGCACTCGGGTTGGAAGGCATGTTCCCGGATCGAACGCCGCACGGGCTCGAAAGCCCGCGCTACAAGCGCAAAATAGGATCGGTTGGCCGCACCCGAAGCCGCCTACCCCAGTGCTATACTCGAATACGGCCCGCGCGCTTCGGGCCGATGGAGCGAACTTGATCGGCACCCGCATCGCCGGCCTCGGCCACTACCTTCCCGAACGCATCGTCACAAACGCCGAGTTGGAGAAACTGGTCGCTACCTCCGACCAGTGGATCCGCGACCGCACCGGCATCCTCGAGCGCCACGTCGCGGCGCCGCACGAGACATCGAGCAGCCTCGCGATCAACGCGGCGCGGATGGCGCTCGAAGATGCGCGCCTCAACCCCGAAGACATCGAGTTGATCCTCGTCGGCACGACGACGCCGGACGGCATGTTCCCTGCGACGGCGTCGCTGGTGCAAGACGGCCTAGGTGCGGTCAATGCCGGCGGCTACGACGTCAGCGCCGCATGCATGGGCTTTCTTTCCGCGCTGTCGGCCGCGACGCAGTACATCGCGACGGGCGCGTATAAGCGCGTGCTGGTCTGCGGCTCCGAGGTGCTGTCGCGCATTTTGAACTGGGAAGACCGTGGGACATGCGTGCTCTTCGGCGATGGCGCGGGAGCGGTTGTGCTGGAGGCGGCGGAGTTCGGTGGATCGCTGGGATTCGTGCTGCACAGCGACGGATCGAAGAAGCTCGCGCTGTACGCGGAGGGTCCGTGCGGACCGCGCGACGCCGATGGCAACGGCGCGCCGCCGCATCTGTGCATGATCAACATGGACGGCCCGGCGATGTTCAAGCTCGCCGTTCAGTCGATGTCCGCAGCCGTCCGCGAAGCAACGTTGAAAGCGGGCCTTACGATCGCAGACATCGACGTGCTGGTACCGCACCAGGCGAACATGCGGATCATTCAAGGCGTCTCGAAGTCGCTGGATCTGCCAATGGAGAAGGCACTCGTCACGGTGCACAAGTACGGCAACACGTCGTCGGCGACGATTCCGATCGCCCTCAGCGAAGCGTCTCGCGAAGGCCGGCTCGACGAGGGAGCGCGACTCGCGCTGTGCTCGATCGGCGGCGGCCTCTCGTGGGGCGCGATGATCCTCGAATACAGCCGCACCGGCGTGGCGCCCGCCGCGCGCTCCGGTGCGCTCGCGGAGGCACGCGCGTAAGCGTTACTGCGGACGCGGGGCATCCACAGATTTCACCGATTCTCACAGATTAGTTGGGATCAACGAGGATGTAGCGCGCCCAAGCTTCGACGCCTAGCGTCCCGCACGCGCGCTCGTTACCTTCACTGCATGGCTGAATCAGATTCTGCGAAGCGCGTTTGCATTACGGGCGTTGGCGTCGTGTCGCCGTTCGGGCGGACGGCGGAGGCGTTGTGGGCGGGGCTCTGCGGCGGCGTCAGCGCGATTGCGCCGATCACGTCGTTCGATGCGTCTGCGCTCGACTGCCGCATCGCGGCGGAAGCGCGCGATTACACGCCGCGCGACGACATGGATCCCGAGGCCGCAGCGCGGATGGATCGGCGTTCGCTGTTCGCTGCCGACGCGGCGATTCAGGCGCTTATCCAGAGCGCAGTGCCGATCACGTCCGAGACCGTCACGCAGATCGGCGTCGCGATCGGCACCGAGATGCCGGAGCACGCCGTGACGACGACGGCGAACGTCGCGCGCACGATCAGCGCGGCGGGGCCGGTGATGCATCTCTCGAACGGCGCCGTTGGCGGCCTGATGGCGATCGGCGAGGCCGCGGAGTGGATCCGGCGCGAGGAGTGCGCGATCGCCGTCGCCGGCGGCGCGGAGGCGCCGATCACACCCGACGGCCTGCGCCACTTCGATGCGCTGAGGATGCTCACGCGCAACAACACCGATCCTACGCACGCGATGCGGCCGTTTGATGTGGCGCGCGACGGCTTCGCGCTATCGGAAGGCGCAGCGATGGTCGTGCTGGAGGACGAGGACGTGGCAGTGCGCCGCGGCGCGCACATCCTCGCGTACGTCGATGGCTACGGCGCGACGTTCAATCGCGCGCCCGTCGCGCACGCGGCAGCGAACGAAATCGATACGGGCCGCGCGATGCAGAAGGCGCTGATCAAGTGGGATCTCACGCTCCAGGGCGAGATCGACGTGATTTTCGCGAGCGCCGGTGGCAACATGCTGGACGCGATCGAGGGCAAGGCGGTCCGCCGCGTCTGGGGGCCGAACACGGACCGGCTGTGGCTCACGTCGATCAAGGGAGCGCTGGGCCACACGCTCGGCGCGTCGGGCGCGATGAGCCTCGTTGCGGCGATCTTCTCGTTACAGGCAGGACTGATCCCGCCAACGCTCAATCTC
>JANXYW010000193.1 GCA_025355835.1 Chloroflexota bacterium | reverse complement strand
CGCCGCGTCGTTCTCGAAGGGCATCGCGCAGGAAGCGATCATCACGCTGCGCGACGGCCGCTACGTCATCCCCATCAAGGCCGACATGCGCGGCCAGCTCAAAGGCATCGTTCACGATGTCTCCGGCAGCGGCGCGACGGTTTGGCTCGAGCCGCTCGCCGTTGTCGAGATGGGCAACAAGTGGCGCGAGGCGCAGCTCGAAGAGGAGCGCGAAGTCGAGCGCGTGCTGCGGGCGCTGAGCAGCGACGTCGGCGCCGTTGCCGAAGCGATCGGCTGGAACGTCGAAGCGCTCGCCCGCATCGATCTTGCGCTCGCGAAAGCACGCTTCGGCGACGAGATCGGTGCGCCCGAACTGCCGTACGCCGGCGTCGAGCAATCGTGGATCGTCGAGGCGCCGGCGCAGTTGCACCTGCTGCTCGCGCGCCATCCGCTGCTGCGCGCTCCCGTCATTCCGACGACCGTGACGGTCGGCGGCAACTATCGCGTGCTGCTGATCACGGGTCCCAACACGGGCGGAAAAACCGTCGCGCTGAAGACCGCCGGCCTGCTTTCGTTGATGGCGCAGTCGGGCCTGCCCGTGCCCGCCGACACCGGCTCGCGCGTCCCGGTGTTCGAATCGATCTTCGCCGACATCGGCGATGAGCAGAGCATCGAGCAGTCGCTGTCGACGTTCAGCAGCCACATGACGAACATCATCGGCATCGTCAGCCACGCCGGCCCGAAGAGTCTCGTGCTGCTCGACGAACTCGCCGCCGGCACCGACCCGACCGAGGGCTCGGCGCTCGCCCGCGCGCTGCTGTCGAAGCTCCTCAACGTCGGCGCGCTTACCGTCGCGACGACGCACCACGGCGAACTGAAAGCGTTCGCGCACAGCACCGAAGGCGTGATGAATTCGTCAGTCGAGTTCAACCTCGAAACGCTCTCGCCGACGTACCATCTAACGATCGGTCTGCCCGGCCGAAGCAACGCGCTCGAAATCGCCCAGCGCCTCGGCATGCCACTCGCGATCATCGAAGAAGCGCGCGGTTCGATCGCGCCCGAACAGCTCCAGGTCGAAGAGCTGCTCTCCGACATCCGCCGCGAGCGCGAGCAAGCGGCGTCAGCGCGCCGGTCCGAAGAGATCGCGCGCCGCGAAGCAGAAGAGATCCGCGGTCGGCTGCAAGAAAAGCTCGAGAGCGTCGAAGACGAACGCGCGCGCCTGCTCGATCAAGCGCGCACCGAGATCGAGCGCGACATGGATCGCGGCCGCAAGCTGCTTGCCGAGGCCGAACAGCAGATCGATCAGCAGAAGCTCGCCGCCGCTGCCGAAAAACTCCGCCTCGCCGCCGACGAAGCGGCGAAAGTAACGGCCCGCGCATCGCAACCCCGCCCCGTCCGCCGCGCGCCGGTAACGACGGCAGCCCGCGCGATGAAACTCCCCGCCGGCCCGCCGCCCGCAGCGATACGCGTCGGCGACATGGTGTGGCTCCGCGGCATGGATCAATGGGGCGAAGCGCTCAGCGAGCCCGACGGCAATGAAGTAGAAGTGCGATTCGGTCCCCTCCGCAGCCGCATCAAACTCGCGCAGGTGGAGCGCGTGCAACGCCCCGCGCCCTCGAAAGCGGAAGGCTACACCACCACGAACGTCACGCCGCCGCGCGCCGTCCCGCCCGAGATCGAAGTGCGCGGCCAGACCATCGACGAAGCGATTCCGACGGTCGAGCAGTACATCGACGAAGCCTTCCGCGCCGGCCTCCCCTGGGCCCGCATCATCCACGGCAAAGGCACCGGCACCCTCCGCCGCCAGGTGCGAGATCTCCTAGCCAAGCACCCGCTAGTAAAATCCTACGAAGAAGCCAAACGCGAAGAAGGCGGCGAAGGCGTCACGATCGCGCATCTGGCGGTGTGATGGCATGAGCCATCCCCTCGCGCGCCCGCCGCGACTCCGTCGCCAGCGCGATCCGCCGTTTCGTCCCTCTCCCCCTTGAGGGAGAGGGTGGCCCGAAGGGCCGGGTGAGGGCCCCGCGCCCGCAGAAAGTCACGCCAAACAAGCCCTGACCTCGTAACGCACCGAAGGCCGGAGGTGAGGGGCCCCGTGCGCGCGCAATGCCCAGTGATCGCGCAACTCAGCCGAGTACAATGACAGCGATGGTGACGAAGGCGATCGTCGAACAGTTCGAAGTGCTCCTCGAGCCCGAGGACGAGGGTGGCTACCACGTCTGGTGCCCGCGCCTTCGCGGTTGCCACTCCGAAGGCGAGACTCGCGAAGCCCTGACGAACATCCAAGAGGCGATCAAGGGCTGGCTCGAAAGCGCCGCGGAGGTCGGGATATCTAGCCTGCAACACGACACTCTGCGCATTGCCGTCCCGCGCGCGATCAAACGATCTTGAGTTCGCGCCTTGAGTTTCGCCTTATCCTGACTCTGTGCCCGCCGTGTCCTCTGTGGTGAACCATTTGACCGTTGACGATCTCGCCGAGCTACCCCGCCCATGAACATCACAACACTCGCCGGCGGCGTCGGCGCAGCCCGCTTCCTCGAAGGCCTCATTCAGATCGTCCCGCAGGAAGACATCACCGTCATCTCCAACACCGGCGATGACGAGGACTTCTTCGGCCTGCGCGTCTCGCCCGATATCGACATCGTCATCTACACGCTCGCTGGCGCGATCAACACCGAAACCGGATGGGGCCTCGCCGGCGAGACCTTCCGCGCGCTCGAAGCGCTCGGACGCTTCGGCTACGAAACCTGGTTCGGCCTCGGCGACGGCGATCTCGCAACGCACGTCCACCGCACCAACATGCTCCACAACGGCGCCACCCTCTCGCAGGCCACGCGATCGATCGTCGAAGCGTTCGGCCTCCGCCTGACCCTGCTCCCCGTCTCCGACGACCGCATCCGAACCATCGTCGAGACAGTTGCGGGCGAGACGCTCGCGTTCCAGGAATACTTCGTCAAACGCCGCACCGAAGACGAAGTCCGCGACGTCCGATTCGACGGCATCGAAACCGCACAACCCGCGCCCGGCGTCCTCGAAGCCATCGCCAACGCCGACATCATCGCCATCGCGCCGAGCAATCCCGTCGTCAGCATCGGCCCCCTACTCGCAGTCACCGGCGTTCGCGAAGCCCTCCGGACAACGCGCGCGAAAGTCGTCGGCGTCAGCCCCATCATCGGCGGCAAAACCATCAAAGGCCCCGCCGACCGCATGATGGCGTCGCTAGGCATGACCCCGACAGCCGTGGGCGTAGCAGAGGCCTACCGAGACTTCCTCGACGTGCTAGTGATCGACGAAGAAGACCGCGCCCTCGCCCCCGCCATCGAAGCAACCGGCATCCGCCCCGTCGTAACCCAAACCATCATGCGCGGCCCCGCAGAAAAGCGCGCCCTCGCCGAAACAGTCCTCGCCGCGGTTCGATAACTGCGCGAAAATGGCGGAACGCGTGCAAGGCACGGGACGCGCCGAAGCAGCCCGCCCCACCAGAAGTACCCGCGTAGCTTTAGCTGCGCCAAATGCTCGTGACGCGACAACAGTTCGGAGAACACGAAAAGCCTGCGGCGACCGCCAACTGTCTGTCATGTTGACCGGAAAAGCGCGTCCAAGACGCGGCCCGACCCAAAGTACTCGCGTAGCTTTAGCTGCGCCCACCGTTCACAGCACGACAACGGCTCGAAGACAAGCACAAGCCCGCGACGGCCGCCAACCGTCTGTCATGTTGACCGGCGAAGCGCGTCCAACCTGACCAAAACGCGCGCAGCCATCGGATCGCGCGCAAGGCAGCCGACCACACCCGAAGTACCCGCGTAGCTTTAGCTGCGCCAAATCCTTGTAACGCGAGAACAGCTCGAAGACCAACCACAAGCCCGCGCGCCGCTTGTCATGCAGAGCGAACGCGAAGCATCTAGCTCGATCCGATTCCTCCGCACCGTCCAGGAAGACAGCCTGCCATCAACGTGATGTTCCACGCCGAGCCATGAGTGCGTACCGCCCAAGCGATCTACAGTAGCAGCGAACGGCCTCCATCCCCAGAACCTAAAACCCAGAACCCAAAACCTATGCGCGCAGCCCTCATCCCCATGAAATCCCTCGCGCAGGCGAAAATGCGCCTCGCCGACGTGCTCGACCGCCACGAGCGCGCCGCGCTCGCCCTCGCGATGCTCGCCGACATCATCAACGGCTGCAACGAAAGCGGCTGCTTCGATCTCGTGTCCGTGATCAGCGACGACAGCGAGGTCTTCTGGCGCGCGCGCGAACTCGGCGCGAAACCCCTCGCCGAACCAGCGACGCTCTCCGGCCTCAACGCAGGCCTCACCTTCGGCCAGCGCTACCTCGCCCGACGAGTCGCCGTCGCCGAACTCATCATCCTCCCGGCCGACATCCCGCTCGCGCGCCCCGCAGACATCCGCGCAGTCGTCGACGCCCTCGGCACAGATGCCAAACCCCGCGCAGTCCTCGTCCGATCGCGCGACAACGGCACCAACGCCCTCGCCCTCCGCCCTCCGGAAGCGATCGCCATGCACTACGGCCCCAACAGCGCCGACGCCCACCGCACCGCCACCGAAGCCGCCAA
>JANXYW010000157.1 GCA_025355835.1 Chloroflexota bacterium | reverse complement strand
CGAGGTCGTGCTGCTGTTCTTCCTGCTCAGCGGTTTCGTCATCCACCTCCGCCAGGCGCAAAGCTTCGCTCGCGGCGAAACGCCATCGTTTCGCGTAGCAAGCTTCTTCCGCCGCCGCGCGACGCGTCTTGTGCCGCCGCTGCTGTGCGCGCTCGTGCTAACCGCCGCGCTCGATGCGATCGGCGCGCACGCACAGCCGTCTGTCTACGACGCGTATGCTTCCGGTCGCACGGCGTTCGCTTTCGCGATGAATGTGCTCTTCTTGCAGGGATTCGTAGCGCCGACGTTCGGTTCGAACAGTGCGCTGTGGTCGCTGTCGTACGAGATGATCTTCTACGCGCTCTATCCACTGCTCCTGCTTGCGAGAGTTCGTTTCGGCGCCCGCGCCGCCTTCGGCGCGATCTTCGGCGTAGGCGCGGCGAGTATCGTTGTCCACGTCGCCGTGCCATCTATCGGCTGGACGGTCGCGCCGTATTTCGCGATTTGGTCGATCGGAGCCTTGATCGCCGAGGCGTTCGCTGGCGGCATATCGCTTGGACGTCCCGTCGCAATGCTTGCGATCGGCGCAGCGCTCATCACGCCGTCGCTCGTGCGGCCGGGCGCGCTCGACCCCACGGTGCAGAGCGCAATCTTCGCAGCGGGGCTGGCGCTGATCATGGCCGTCTTCGTGCTCCATCCGATCGGGCGTGTGCCCGCCACCGCGCTCGCGCGACTTCGCGGCCTCGGCGCGCGATCGTACACGCTCTACGTCGTCCATACGCCCGTGCTGGTCTGCATGGCTGCGCTCTCGCTGCGCTGGCGCGGCTCGCTGCCCGAGTCGGGCTGGCTGATGCCCATGGGCATCGCCGCGGCTGTCGCACTCGCGTTCGCATTGGCTCCAGTCGTCGAGCTGCCATTCAGCGGGCGGCGCCCCACACGCGCTCGCGCGGTCGAGCGTTCGTCGCGTTTGCAGCGTCCGCGAGCGGTGTCGACGACAACGCCGGAATACGAGGAGGTGGCCGATGAGCGCCAGGCCGCCTAGAGTCGCGCACCTCGTGTCGCACCCGATTCCGTACTTCGCGCCGCTGTACCGCGAGCTGGCATCGCGGCCGGAGATCGACCTCACGGTGTACTTCTACTCAGACGCGACGGCGCGCGAGTTCGCCGATCCCGGTTTTGGCAGAAGCGTCGCCTGGGATACGCCGTTATTCGATGGCTACCGTCATCGCTTCATGCCGAGCGCGGCGCGCACCGACGTTTCCACACGCATGACGAAGCGCCCGAACTGGGACATCGTCCGCGAGATCGTATCCGGGCGCTACGACGTGCTGTGGGTGCACGGCTACGCACACATGACGACCTGGCTCGCCGTTGCGGCTGCGCGCGTGCGCGGTATGCGCGTGATGATTCGCGACGAACAAACGCTGCTTCACACCCGACCGCTCGTCAAGCGCCTGCTGAAGTCGCTCGCATTGCGCGCGCTCTACAGCCACACGTCGGCGCTGTACATCGGCGAGCAGAACCGCCGCTGCTTCCGGCGCTACGGCATGCCCGAATCGCGCATGTTCGCCGCACCGTACTGCGTCGATAACGCGTACTTTCAGACACAAGCCCGCGCGCTGGTCGCACGTCGAGACGAACTTCGCGCGCGATTCGGCATCGCAGACGACGCGCCGGTCGTGCTGTTCAGCGGCAAGCTGATCGAGAAGAAGCAGCCGCTGCTGCTCATCGAAGCGTTCGCACGCGTACGCCGTACACGTCGTTGCGCGCTGTTGATTGTCGGCGATGGCCCGCTCCGTGCAGCCGCCGAGGAGCACGTCGCGCGTCTGAGCGTGCCGGACGTGCACTTCGCCGGTTTCCTCAACCAGAACGAGATCTCGCAAGCGTACGCGGCGGCCGATCTCTTCGTCTTGCCGTCGCAGTTGCACGAAACGTGGGGCCTCGTCATCAACGAAGCGATGAACTTCGGCCTGCCCGTCATCGTCAGCGACAAGGTCGGCTGCGCCGCCGATCTTGTACACGAAGGCCAGAACGGCTTCGTCGTGCCGCACAACAGCGTCGAGCGTCTGACGGCAGCGATCGAAACGCTGGTCGCCGATCCGGCAAAGCGCGTGCAATTCGGCGAAGAATCCCGCCGCATCATCAGCGAATACAGCATCGAAGCAGCAGCCGATGGCATCGTGACGGCCTGTGTGGGTGGAGAGGAGCGAAGGACAGCATGGAAGCAGGAAGCGCTCGCACGCTGACCGTTGTCGAGAAGCAGGCGTACTATCGCGACTCGGGTATGACCGCAGCGCTTGCTCGTCGCTACTATCGCGAATTCGCGGGGGCGCGGGCGATTCTGGACGTCGGCTGTGGTATTGGCGATTTCGGCCGTTTGCGCCCGTCGCCGGGCATCATCGTGAACGGCGTCGACATTGACGCGGGCGCGATTGAGCGCGCGGCGCAGCACGAACGCGCCGTATGCGTCGACCTCGACGCGTCGCCGTTGCCATACACCGACACGAGCTTCGACGCGGTGCTCGCGAAAGACATCTTCGAACACGTGCAGAACCCGGGCCACCTGGCACGGGAGGTGTATCGCGTGACGCGGCGCGGCGGCGTGATGGTCGCCTCCGTCGTGATGGCGCGGCCGCAGCGCGTGTGGGCCGACTACACGCACGTCCGCGGATTCACGCGCGAGTCCGCGCGGTTGCTACTGGAAGATGCGGGATTTACCGTCGAGGCGACCTGGCGGATGGGCGGCGTACCGCTTTCCGACCGGCTGGGCTTCACGGATCTCGTGCCACATCTGCTACGGGTGCCATTGTTCGATGCATGGTGGGGGTCGAGTTGGGAGCTGAGGGCGCGAAAATGAGTATCGAAGCGCTCCGCTCCGATGGTCGCACGCCGGTACTACTCGTGCGCGACATGCCCGAGCAGCGGCTCGCGTCGATGGAGCGGTTCGCGGACCAGATCGAATGTGGCTTCGCCGGGCACCCGCGATACGGCATGACGTCCATGGCGCTGCACGCGTCGCCGATCGCTGCGCGCTTCGGACTGGGGCGCGTCGATAGCTACGCGACGCGGTTCGTACGGTATCCGCTTGCGGCTGGCCGGAAGCGCGCCGGCGTCTACCACATCGTCGATCACGGATATGCACACATCGCGGCGCTGTTGCCGCGCGACCGTACGGTGGTGTCGTGCCACGACCTCATGCTTCTCAAAGCCGAGGAGGGCATGGCCGGCTTTGCGCCGGGTCGCGCGCAACTCGCGCGATTCCGCTGGAGTACGTCGTATCTCAAGATCGTCGCACGCGTGGTGTGTCCGAGCGAGTCGACGAAACGCGACCTCGTCCGCTTGCGTGGCGTTTCTTCGGAACGCATCAGCGTCGTGCCGTACGGTGTCGACGCGCGGTTCCGTCCGCTCGGCGCCGACGCGGCCGCGAGCCTGAAAGCGTCACTGCCGCACAATGCGAAATCTGTGATCCTACACGTCTCAACGGGCGACGCGTATAAGAACGTGCCAGGCACACTGCGGGTATTGGCCGCGCTCCGCGAATCGGGAATGGACATCGCGCTGTTTCGCGTCGGCAAATCGCTGAGCATCGACGAGCGGCGCCTGGCCGCGCAGCTGCGTGTGACGGGCGCCATCATCGAATGCGGGCGTGTGACCGAAGAGCGCCTTGTAGAGTTCTACAACGCGGCCGATGTGTTGCTCTTCCCGTCGTTCTACGAGGGCTTCGGCTGGCCTCCGCTCGAGGCGATGGCGTGCGGCACGCCCGTCGTCGTCTCAGACGCGCCGTCGCTCGCAGAAGTCATCGGCGATGCAGGGCTCGTGGCGCCCGCGGACGACGTGGCCGCACTCGCTGCGGCCGTGCGGTCGATCGTGGAAACGCCCGAGCTTGCGGAGACGCTGCGCCAGCGCGGTATCGAGCGGGCGGCGCGATTCACCTGGCAGCGCACGATCGAGGGATTCGCGCAGGCGTATTCGATAGTAGAAGGGCGTATCGATGCGCACCTGCGCGACACGAGGAGTCCGTCATGTGCGGCATAGCAGGCGCATTACACGCCGATCCTGATTTCGTGCGCGGTGCCGTTGGCATCATGTGCGATCAGATGATCGCCCGCGGCCCCGATGACGGCGGAGTCGCGCTCATGGATGCGTACCATGGCCACGTCGCTCTGGGAAACCGGCGCCTGGCGATCATCGATCCCTCGCCGGCCGGCCACCAGCCGATGGGCGACATTGCGCGCGGCATCACGATCGTGTTCAACGGCATGATCTACAACTACCGGGAGTTGCGGGAGCAACTGATCGCCGAAGGCGAGCATTTCACGTCGCGGTGCGATACCGAAGTCGTCCTCAAGGCGTACGCGCGGTATGGAGAGGCCTGCGTCCGACACCTGCGCGGCATGTTCGCGTTCGCGATCTGGGATGCGCGCAACCAGCAACTGTTTCTCGCGCGAGACCGCTTCGGTATCAAGCCGCTGTACTACTGGCAGAAGGGCGGGACATTCCTCTTCGCGTCACAGGTGAAGGCGCTGCTTGCGACAGGCAGCGTGCCGGCACGTTTGTCCGCGGAAGGACTTCAGACGTATCTGTCGTATGGCGCGGTCAGCGAGCCGCTGACCGCAATCGATGGTGTCTTCGCACTGCCGGCGTCGCACACCGCAACCGTTCGCGACGGGCGCGTCGAGGTCCAGCGATACTCCGGCCCGCCGGAGCATGCCGACTCGTCGATTGCGCGACCCGACGCGGCTCTTGAGTTGCGCGCCCGTCTCGAGGACAGCGTGCGGCGGCATCTGGTCAGCGACGCTCCGCTCGGCGTGTTCCTCTCGGGCGGTCTCGACTCGTCGGTCCTCGCGGCGCTTGCCGCGCGGGAAGACGTCCATCTGCGCACGGTGGCCGTCGCGTTCGATGAAGAAGCGTACTCCGAAAGGCCGCATATGGAGCGAGTTGCCCGACACGTCGGAAGCGAGCACGTGTGCGTGACGCTGCGTCCCGCAGAATTGCTCGCTACCTACGCTGCGGCGTTCACGGCGATGGATCAGCCCACCTTCGACGGTCTGAACACCTACGTAGTGTCTCGCGCAGCGGCGGGCGCCGGCCTAAAGGTCGCGCTCAGTGGCCTCGGCGCTGATGAGTTGTTCGACGGGTACGGCCACACGTCGCGTATCGCTGCGCTGGAACGCGCGCGCCGGTTTCCGCAGCCGCTGCCCCTCTTCGCCGGCAAAGTCGCGGGTCTCGTTATGAAGCAGGGCAATCGCGAGAAGATCGACGCCTGGCTCTCGGGCCACGGCGAGGGCGAATCGGCCTATGAACTGCTGCGGCGCGTGTTTCTGCCGGGCGAGGTCGCAAGGCTCTCGCCAATCACGGCCGCACTCCACACACCGCGGCCGGCGGCTGGCGTCGGCGATCGCTATGGCCGCGTATCGGCGCAAGACCTGGCCCACTACACCAACAACGTACTGCTACGCGACACCGACGCGATGAGCATGGCGCACAGCGTCGAGGTTCGCGTCCCGTACCTCGATCACCCGCTTGTCGAGTGGGTGATCTCGCTGCCCGCGGCGATCAAGTCGGGCGCGGGCAAAGCTCTGCTCGTCGAGGCCACACGCGATCTTTTGCCGCCGGAGATCCTGTCTCGCGGTAAGCAGGGCTTCGCGCTGCCGCTGGCGGGGTGGATGCGCGGTGAACTACGCAACGAGATCGATGCCGCGCTGCGCAAGCCTTCGGATGCGCTTGCCGGCCTGCTGGATGGCGATGCCGTCGCGCACGTATGGGAGCAGTTCTTGCAAGACGGCCGGCGTTGGACGCGGCCGTGGACACTCTTCGCGCTTTGCCGTTGGGCCGAGACGATCGCGATCCCCGAGAGGATCGCCGCATGAGAGTGCTGCACGTCATCCCCTCGCTCGCGAGCCGCACCGGCGGTCCAGCGGCCAGCGTCGTCGAGTCGTCGCTGGCAATGCAGCGCTGCGGCGTTGATGTGACGATCTTCGCGACCGATATGGCCGAGGCAGCGTCGGCTGCCGCGCACGGCCGTGCTACGCTCGCGGATCTGCCGGCCGGCGCGCGCGAGCTCGACGTTCGGCTGTTCGCCGCGCGCTCACCCTACCGCCTCGCGTTTTCGCCCGAGATGTACCGCGCGTTGCGCGAGGAGGCGCACGCGTACGACGTGGTGCACATCCACTCGCTGTTTCTGTTCCCGCAGTTCGCCGCGTATCGAGCGGCCCTGAGCGCCGGCGTCCCCTACATCGTCTCGCCCCGAGGCGCGCTCGACCCGCATCTGCGGAAGCGCGCGCGTTTCGCCAAGGCAGCGACGAATCATCTCTGGCAGCGCTCGATGCTGGAGCATGCCGCCGCGCTGCACGTTACATCGGACGAAGAAGCGCGGCTCACAGCCGACATCGCGCCGCGGGTTCGACGCCACATCGTCTCCAACGGCATCCGCTGGGATGACTACCAGAATCTTCCTTCGGGCCAGGCGTTCCGCAAGCGCTACGTCGGCGGCTCTGCCGATCCCATCGTGCTGTACCTCGGCCGGCTCTCACACAAGAAGGGCATCGATATCCTCATCCGCGCCTTCGCGCTCGTGCAGCGCGCTGCGCCCGCTGCGCGCCTCGCGATCGTCGGGCCGGACGACGAGGGCCTGACGCCGGCGTTCATCGCGCAGGCGAGTCGCGAAGGCGTCGGCGATCGCGTCGTCTTCACAGGCATGCTACGCGGCGATGACAAACTCGAAGCACTCGCCGCAACCGATGTCTGGGCGCTGCCGTCGCACTCGGAGAACTTCGGCGTCGCCGTCGTCGAGGCGCTTGCTGCCGGCCGGGCGACCGTGATCTCGCCAGCCGTAAACATCGCGCCAGAGATCGCCGCGGCTGGCGCCGGCGTCGTTGCGTCGCTCAACGCCCAGGCGTTCGCAGCGGAGATCACGGCGTTGCTACGCGACCCCGCGAAACGCGAAGCGCTCGGCGTGCGCGCGCGGGAATTCGCGCGCCGGTACGACTGGTCGCTTGTCGGCCCGCAGCTGGCCGCGATGTACGACGAGATCGCCGGTGAGCGTAGCCGATCCGATACGGAGGTGCGACTGTGTGCATGACCGTTGACCGACATGCGTCGATGCCAGCGCAGCGCAAGAAGCTACAGCTGACGGTGCTCCTTCCCGTACTGAACGAAGAACTGAACCTGCCCGCCGCACTCGCGAGCGTCGCGTGGGCAGAACAGGTCATCGTTGTCGATTCGTACAGCACCGATGCGACGGCCGCGATCGCGCGCGCCGCTGGCGCCGAAGTCGTGCAATTCGACTACGCCGGCGTCGGCCCGAAGAAGAAGGCATGGGCGCTGGCCAATGCGCCGATCCGCAACGAATGGGTGCTTGTGCTCGACGCCGACGAGCGCGTGACGGGTGCCTTGCGCGCAGAGATCGAGACAGCGATCGCAATCCCTGATCGCGAGGGCTACTACATCGACCGCGAATTCGTCTTCATGGGCCGTTCGCTCCGTTGCTTCCGGCCGAACTGGAATCTGCGGCTGTTCCGGCACCACCTCGCCCGCGTCGAAGATCTCGAGATGGCCGATCTGCCTGGCACCGGCGATAACGAGATCCACGAACACATCGAGGTTGCCGGCGCGACGGCGTTCTTGCGCGCACCGCTGCTCCACGACGACGATCGGGGCCTGACCGCGTGGCTTGCGCGCCACAATATGTACGCAACGTGGGAGGCGCACGTCTACCGCAAGTTTCGCGACGAGCCGCTCGGCTTCGGGCCGATGTCATTCGTCCGGCTCGACGCGTTCCGCCGCAAGCGCGCGCTGCGTCGCATCTGGGTACGCCTCCCCGGCAGACCGTTACTGCGATTCGCCACGTGGTACGTCGCGCGGCGCGGCTTCCTCGACGGCTGGCAGGGGTTCACGTTCTGCG
>JANXYW010000156.1 GCA_025355835.1 Chloroflexota bacterium | reverse complement strand
GGATCGACATCCACCGACCAGTTCGATGGGAGTACGAAGTCGCGTACTAGCTCTGATGGATCGCGGCCGCGCAGGAGGAGTTGCCAGCGCCAGCGGCCGCGGACTCGTTCGACGTACGCGGGGGATGGGCCGACGATCGTGGTGTCGGAGCCGAGTTCGGCGTGGCGATGTGCGAGCACGCGCTGCAGGCGCATCGCGTCGTCGCGGGCGAAGCGTGGGTTCGGGTGCGTGAGCAGCAGGCGCACGAGGCGGTTGTAGGGCGGGTAGCCGGCGCTGCGTCGCGACTCCAGTTCGGCGCCGACGAAGCCGTCGAAGTCGTAGCGCGACGCTGCGTCGATGGCGTAGTGGTCGGGCGTGTACGTCTGGATGATCACGCGGCCGGGACGCTCGCCGCGTCCGGCGCGTCCGGCGACCTGCGTCAGGAGCTGGAACGTGCGCTCGCCGGCGCGGAAGTCGGGCAGGTGCAGACCCATGTCGGCGTTGACGACGCCGACGAGCGTGACCGACGGCATGTCGAGCCCCTTCGCAAGCATCTGCGTGCCGATGAGGATGTCCGCATCGTGCGCGAGAAACGTTGCGAGGATGCGATCGTGCGCGCCTTTTGCGCGAGTGACATCGCGATCCCAGCGCAGCAGGCGCGCGTGCGGGAACGCGCGCGCGGCTTCGGCTTCGACCTTCTCGACGCCGACGCCGAGCAGTCGCACGCGCGGCGATCCGCACTGCTTGCACGTGGCGGGGAGCCTCAGTTGGCGATTGCACTGGTGGCAGACGAGGCGGTCGTACTGCTTGTGGTATGTCAACGCGACGGCGCAGCTGCTGCACTCGGGCACGTTGCCGCAGTCGCGGCACTGCACGTGTCCGGCGAGGCCGCGGCGGTTGAGGAACAAGATCACCTGTTCGTCCGCAGCGAGCGCTGTCTCGATTGCGTTCGTGAGCGCGCGGCTGAACATGCCGCGGTTGCCGCTGTGCAGCTCGTCCCGCAAGTCGACGACATCGATGCGCGGCATGGCGAGCGACGCTTGCAGGCGCACGATGCCGTCCGACGCTGCGACGGGGCGGATGCGTTCGGGCAACGTGAGCATCGTGTACTCGCCGCGGGTGGCACGCTCGTAGGTCGTGACATCGGGCGTTGCGCTGCCGAGCACGAGCGCCGCGCCTTTCAGCCGCGCGAGCTCGATGGCGGCGTCGCGCGCGTGATAGCGCGGCTGCGGATCCTGCTGCTTGTACGTCCACTCGTGCTCTTCGTCGATGACGATCAGGCCAAGATCGGGTTGCGGCGCGAAGATGGCGGAGCGCGAGCCAATGACGACGTCGTAGCGGCCGGCGGCGATGCCGTGCCACTGGTCGAACATCTCGCCGTCGCTGAGGCCGCTGTGTAGCACGGCGACGCGCTCGAATCGCTCGCGGAAGCGGCGGACGGTCTGTGGCGTAAGTGCGATCTCCGGCACGAGGACGATGGCGCGGCGTCCCGCCGCGAGGCAGTGATCTAGCGCGTGCAGATAGACCTCGGTCTTGCCGCTTCCGGTGACGCCGTGCAGGAGGAAGGTCTCGTGTCGCCGCTTGTCGAGCGCGGCACAGATCGCATCAGCTGCGGCGGTTTGCGCGTCGAGCAGTTCGGCAGGTTCGCGACGTACGACGGCGAAGTGCGCGAGCGGATCGCGCTCGACCGCGTCTTCCCGCATCGCGACGACGCCGATGTCGCGGAGCCAGTGGACGGTCGACGTGTCGATGCGTAGCGCGACGCGAAGTTCCGTGATCGGCTGCTCGCCCTCGGCCGCGAGTCGTTGCACGATGGCGATCGCTTGCGTCGCGCGCTTTGTGCGGGTCAGTGCGCGCGCCTCGCCGGATGCGTCCGTAGCCGAGATTGCGAGTTGAACGTTGCGGCCTTGGGCGTCGTAGCGCACAGTTGCTGCGCGGACGAGGCGTTCGAGGTTGGCGCGGCTGCCGGCGAGCTTCATCGCTTCCTCGGTGGGGATCGCGCGTTGTGCGGCGAGACGATCGAGCACCGCAGCACGACGCGAGTGCTTCGGTGGCTCGGCGGCGGCGATGCACGCCAGCGCCTCGTTGAGCGGCACCACCAGTTCGGCGACATCGATGGTCTTTGCAGCGATGCGCGGGCGCGCGAGCGTGTACTGGCGCGCGATCAGGCCGCGTTTTTCGAGCTGCGTGAGGGCTGCGTCGGCACCGGAGAATTCGAGGCGCGTGCGGAGTGCGTCGAGTTCGACGCGGCCGTTCGCGGCAATCGCATCGAGGGCCTCACGTTGACGCGGCGGGAGATCGAGGCCCTCGATTTCGGCTTGATCGACGAGGGCGTAGATGGTGGTGAGCGGTTTACGCTCGAACCCCGGCGGCAGCATCAGCGCTACGGCATCGAAGATCGGCGCGAGGTAGTAGCTGGAGATCCACTTTGCCAGCGCCACACGATCCGGGTCGAGCAGCGGTGCTTCGCCGATGATCGACCGGATTGGGCGGATCTTCTCCGGCTCCGCGAAGACGGGCGTCGTGTGAACTTCGACGACGATGCCCTGGAGCGTGAGGCGGCCGAACGGCACGTAGACCGCATGGCCGGCCACGACCTCCATGCCATCGGGAACGCCGTAGCTGAACGTCTGCCGGTGCGGGAACGTGGAATTGACGGCGACTTCGGCGTAGAGCACGAGATCCTTCAGGTCGGAACCACGGATTTCACAGATTACACAGAAAGGGGAGACGGTTGTGCGGAAGGTTGTGGTCATCCAGCGTGCGGGGCAGGCGTTTCTGGCACCTCACCCCCGCGCCTCTCCACGACGTGGAGAGGGGAGTTGCGGCGTCGCCACCTCAAGTTCCGATGGCGCACGGACTGGTTCGCGGTGGATGCGAAAAGGGGAAGGCCTTTGTGCCTTCCCCTTTGACGTTGCTGGTTGCGGCGCGGTTAGACTCGCGCTTTTTCCTTGATGCGGGCGGCTTTGCCGGTGAGGCCGCGCAGGTAGTAGAGGCGCGAACTGCGCACCTTGCCGCTTCGGACGACCTGCACCTTCTCGAGCCGGGGCGACTGGAGATTGAACGTGCGCTCGACGCCGACGCCGCTGGCGATCCGGCGAACGGTGAAGTTCGCGCCGCCGCCACCGTTGTTGCGGCGAATGACGACGCCCTCGAACACCTGGGTGCGCTCGCGCTCGCCCTCAACGACCTTCGCGCTCACCTTGACGGTGTCGCCGGGGCCGAACTGTTCGACGGCTGGATTGACGGGAATTTCTACGAGGTGACTCACATCCATAACGGCGAAGGATAGCGGCTGAGGGGCGCACCCGCAACCGCTACGAGACCTCTTCGAGGCCCCGGAATGGCTCGATCAGCTTCGGAGCGGCGGGTTCGATGTCTACGCAGGCCCAGCCCGGCATCGGAATCGACTTCCACAGCTCGAACGCGTCTTCGACGTGCAGCAGCTGTGCGAGGTATGCCGTGAGCACGCGGCCGTGCGAGACGATCGCTGCGGGGAACGGACCATCTTCGACGATGTGGACGCCCGCTTCGAAGCGAGATGCGGCCGCGCTCGCACGCTCGGCGCCGCGGGTGCTGACGTCGGGGCTTGCGAGAATCGATCGAACGGCGCGCGAGAACTCGTCCGCGTTGTCGAACCACTGGTCGAAGTGCAGTTCTTGGAATCCCTGTGTGACGCGCACCGTGAGGCCGGCCGCATCGCCGACGATCAACGCCGTCGATTCAGCTTTCGGTTCGACACTGGAGTAGATCGACTGCAACTTCCATGGCCGCGCAATTTCTCCGAGACGCCGCGCGTCGTCGATGCCGCGTTGCGAGAGACGCCATTCGGGCGTCGGGACGTTCGGTTGGATGTCGGGCGCGGCGTGGCGGATCAGGTAGAGCAGTCGCATCAGACAGGGACTCCTGTAAGGAACATGAGCCCGCGTGCGAGCACTTCGCCGACGAGTACTGCGCCGACGGCGATGTAAAGCAGGCCCGTGGCCGACATCATCGCATTCTCGTTTGCCGGGTAGCCGCGGCTGGAGATGTACGACATGTAGCCGAGCGCGGCGGGGAAGAGCAGCCCGATCGTGATGCGTAGCCAAAACGCAGGATTCGCGCCGAGCGTCGTCGAGCCGAGGAACGCCGTGGCGTCCGGCACTTCTCGCGCGGGGATGATGACGTTGATGACGAGCAGCAGGCCCTGGAGCGCGACCGCGGCGACAAGCAGCAGCGTCAGCTCCTCGAGCGGCTCGCGGGGCAGGCGCGGCGTCACGAGGTACCAGTGTCCGAGCGTCATCGCCAGCACGACGAGGCCGACGGCCAGCGTGCCGGCGGTGATGCTGAGCAGCGCGCCGGCGTACCCCCATGTCGGCAGGCTGACGTAGTAGGCGACGATCGAGATCAGTGCGATGCCGGTGATGGCCGATACGAGGCCGGTGAACATCGCCATCTGGCGGTTCTCTTTCAGCAGGAACCAGTTGTATGGCAGCGTCGTCACGAGGAACGCAATGGTCGCGATCTTCACCGGCGTCAGCACGCCGTCGTCGAGGCGATAGCCGCCGATCGCGGACTTGGGGTCGAGCGCGAGGGAGTTCAGGAGCAGGACTCCGGCCGCGACGGTGACCATCGCCGCGCTGAACTTGACGAAGCTGGCGGCGACGCGGCCGCGCCAATCGGCGAAGAGGCAGACCAGCAGGCTGCCGACCGCGAACTCCAGGAGGACGATGAACGATGTGTACGGAAGGGCGTCGAGGTTCATGCGCTCGTATGGTAGCGAGGGTGGGGGCTTGAGGTTAGACGTTGGAGGTTGGAGATTGGAGGCGGGTCAAATCGTGATGCGCTCAGCGCGTTTGAGGTGCGTGCGTACAATCTCGCCCAGTCTGCGCCAGTCATCCTCCTGCGCCGACTGCGGTCGATGCAATGTTGACTGACGGCTTGGGTGGTACATGGGGATGAGGATGCGGCCGCGCCACGCGACCGGCGTCGCAACATCGCGCGGCAGATCAGCGTCGTGCGGGGCGATGGCTCGGAGTGATTCGAGTGCAACGCGACCAAGCGTGACCACGAGCGGTGCGGGTACCACATCGAGCGTTCGGGCGAGGAACGGGCGGCAGCCCGCGGCCTCCGCTGGGGTCGGCGGGCGGTTGCGGCCGAGTTTGTCCAGCGGGTTGCAGAGGACGGCGTTGGTTACGAACGTATCGTTGCGAGGGATGCCCGCCAGCTCGAGGAACCGCGCAAAGCGCTTACCAGATTCGTCGCGGGTCAGGGGTACGCCCGTCACGGCGCCGCCGCGACGGCCGACCGCCTCGGCGACGAAGATGACGCGCGCGTCGAGCGAGCCGTTCGCTTCGCCAAGTACGTGGCTGTGCGCCATGCGGTCGCAGGCGAAGCACCCGCGCACGTCAAGCACGAGCCGCTCGAACTCACGGCGGCGCGCTTCTGTCGTACTTCGAAGATGGCTCGACTCCGCTTGCATGGGCCATTGTAATCCGGGACTTCGCCACAGCCGCTTGTAAACATGACGCGATGGGCGTACGATCGCGATCTCATCGGTTGCACGAAGAGCGGGAGGCGCGCCGTGCTGCGAGAAGTGCCCGAGTACGATCCGAGAGCCTGGCTGCTGAAGGCGCTACGCGAGACCGCACACGCGATAGAGTCGCTGGTCTGGAACATCGAAGACAGCGCGCTCGACACGCGGCCGGATGCGGACGAGTGGTCGTGCCGCGATCTGGTTGCGCACATGGCGCACATGGAGCGCCGCTACACCGAATGGCTGGAGCGGATGGTGCGCACGGACGACGCCGAGATCAAGGCGTTCGATGGCGATTCTTCGGATCCGTCCGCGAACCCGGCCGACGACGCATTCGATCTGACGGACGAGTTCTCGGTGCAGCGCCAACAGACGGTCTATCTGCTCTGGTCGCTCGATACGGAGGACTGGGAGCGGCGGGGCATCCACCCGTACCTGGGGCCGCTGACGATCATGCAGGTCGCGCGCGAAATGAATGAGCACGATCTCGCGCACTTGTGGCAGCTGCGGCGCATCTGCGATCGCTTCGAGACTGCTTCTGTGTAGGGCCCGGGGTTACGATCCACTAAGAGCACGAAGGGCACGAAGGGCGAAGTTGGTTGGGGCGGGTCGGCGCTCCAGCCAAGCGGCGGCGTTCTTTCGCGACACGCGGGTGGGGCGAGCCCACCCCTACGCGGTGATTCGCTTGCTTCCGGCAGTGCGGTGTCAGGCGGTACGCTTTCTGACGTAGCGCTGAAAGTGAGTTCGACTTGGCCATTCTGCCGATTCGTATTGCGGGCGATCCTGTGCTTCGCGAGAAGGCCAAGAAGATCCGCAAGGTCGATGATCCGTCGCTGCAACAGCTGATCGACGACATGGTAGCGACGATGCACAATGCTCCTGGCGTCGGGCTCGCGGCGCCGCAGGTGGGCGTGTCGCTGCGCGTGGTTGTGATCGAGACGCCGGATGACGGGTTGATGGCGCTTATCAATCCGGAAGTCGTGAAGTCGTCGGGCGAGCGGCGGTTGATGGAGGGGTGCCTCTCCGTGCCGGGCTATCAGGCTGAGATCACGCGATCGAAGCAGGTGACGGTGAAGGCGCTGGATCGCGATGGCAAGGAAGTGCGGATCAAGGCGACGGAGACGTTGCTGGCGCAAGCGCTGGAGCACGAGATCGACCACATCAACGGCATCTTGTACATCGATCATCTGGACAGCGCCGACGAGCTGATTCCGATTCGACCGTCGATCGATGATGCGGATCCGCAGGAGGCTGAGGTCAGCCTGGCGTAGGTCTTGGCCGGACGTTTTGGCGCGAGGTCTCGCGCGCGGCGCGGGATCTTAGAACGAACCGCGTACTCCGTCAGTCCGGCTCTGCCGGACACACAGGCGGGAGCGGCTGTGCTTCACGCTTCGCGTTGTGTTCGTTAGAGTCGATTCGGTAGGGCACGTTGGTGCTGGTACCGCGCGGGCTGAATGAGCCTGTCTCAGAACTCGATCCGCGGCGGACGAATGGGAGAACAAGTGAGAGTATTCATCGAGTATCGTCGCCGTCGGGGAACAACTTGCTCTGACGAGGACGGTGGAATCCGCTGATGGGATGA
>JANXYW010000154.1 GCA_025355835.1 Chloroflexota bacterium | reverse complement strand
GGTGCGCGGGTCGACGGGGCTGTATCACCTGGCGTGGGAGGTCGCGGCCATCGAGGATCTGTCTGACGCGGCGACGCAGCTCGCGAATCTTCATGCGCTTTCTGGCCAGAGCGATCACGGAGCGACGAAGTCGCTGTACGGAGCGGATCCCGACGGCAACGAGTTCGAGGTGATGTGGATGGTGCCGCGCGAAGAGTGGGGCGAGTTCGACCGGCGCGCGGTGGTGGAGCCGCTGAATATGGCGCGAGAGGTTGCGAAGCACGGCGGGGGCGAGTGAGGGCAATCGTGGTGCGCGAGAAGCGACATCCGGATCGGGCGAGATCCTTCGCTTTGCTCAGAGCTTGTGAGTTTATTCCGAAACTGAGTTCGATTGGTCGAATTTCGAATCTGTGATACAACGCGAATCGAGCGCGATCGGTATTTCTTCACAAGCTCTCAGGATGGCAACATACAGGCGGCTGTGCTCATGCGCTCCTCCTACTTGGAACGACCGCTGAAACGAGAACCACACAAGGAGACGATGCGATGTCGGTGAAGGGTTTGCTTTCGGAAGAATTGGTGATGGAGCGGGTGAAGGACGTCTTCGACCCGGAGATCCATCTGAGCATCGTCGAGCTGGGTCTGGTGTACGGCGTTGAGATCAGCGACGACGGCGTGGTGACGGTCGAGTACACGCTAACGAGCCCCGGCTGTCCACTGGGTGCGGTGATCGACGGTCAGATCAAGGATGTGCTGATCGACCTGCCGGGCGTGAAGCAGGTCGTCGGCAAGCTAACGTTCTCGCCGCCGTGGGATCCGAAGACGATGGCAAGCGACGACGTGAAGATGCAGCTGGGGATTTGGTAGAGCAGCTTTCCCGCAGCCATGTCGAATTGAGGCTTCGAGCAGTTCAACTGTTCGGAGCCTCTTGTTGTGCGCCGATTCTGATCCTGAACTAGGTTGCGGATCGCTGCATCCCGCATACTATCTCTGACCGTACGCGCTGTAGCGATCCAGGAGGCACTCCGCATGATCTCCGTACCCCGCCGGTCGTCCGCACTCTCCCGCTTTGGTCTCGCGCTGCTTGTTGGTGCGGGGCTAATCGCCGCCTCCTGCACGCTTGTCGGGCAAGGGCACCTCAACGTCGCCAACGACCTCAGCGGCATCGGCGCCGACAACACGATCTTCCGCGCGTTCGCGGCGGATCCGGGCGACGCGTGGCCGCCAGCCGGCAACGTCAACATCTACGTGCACGGCGACGACTTCGGTTCGCCGCCGTCGTTCGGGCTGAACGGCTATCTGTACCTTGCGCGCACTAATCTTGCGTGTCCGCAATCAGAGGGCGCGCCGGAGGCGTTCACTCTGGCCAACGTAACGCTCGTCGGCATCGTGACGGTGACGAATGGCACGGTGAACCAGAACGTCACGATGCAGGACACCGTTGCGACGCGGCAGTCGCACTTCGCGCTGATCGAGATTCCGGAGCTATCGGGATATCCCGGACTGCATCTGATCCATCGCTGTGGCGAGATCACGTGGACTGGCACGCCGCCGTCCGTGACAGTCGACCCATGCACGCTGCGGACGTCGCTCGACGGGCTGCCGTTGTCGTCGGGGAAGACATTCGCGCTCGATGCGATGAAGAAGTGGCAGTTCTGCTACGGCGGCGCGGCAGCGGGGAGCAACGAGAAGCTGCTGTTCGAGACGGCGAACGGCGGGACATCGTGGACACTGATCAGCCGGACGACGCTGGGGAGCCCGCCAGCCGAAGCGGGTGTGGGCGAGCTGCCGAACGGCAACGGCGTCAGCGCGCTGTTCTTCCAGGACGCGACGAAGGGATGGTTGGGATTGAGCAGTCCGGGCCATAACCTGCTGAAGTCGATCGATGGTGGCCACAACTGGACCGAAGTCGTTGTGCCGAGCCTGCCCGTGGCGGTGCCGGTGGAGACGATCACATTTACGGACGCCACGCACGGGACGTTCACGACGCACGACGACACGTGGACGACGACGGACGGCGGGACTACCTGGTCTAAGGTTTAGGTTTTTCACCACAGAGGGCACGGAGAGCACAGAAGGTTTGGTTGGAGTGATGAGGTCCGGCGGTTGGTCGCCGGGCCTCGCCCCGCCCTGTCTCCTGCGGCGACTCTGCGGATCGGCCTCACCCCGCCCTCCGGGCACCCCTCTCCACAGCGTGGAGAGGGGATTAATACGATAGTCGCTTTGGGTTCCGGGCGTAGATGCCTACGGTGTGGCTGGTGTTGCTTCCAGGATGACGGTGCGGACGGCGCAGTTTTCTAATGGGGTGAGGACGAAGGTGTCGATCGATTCGCCGGCGAGGTAGTCGAGGGCGACGCTCATGCAGCCGCCGTGGGTGACGAGGATCAGTTCTTGCGCGGGCGGTGCGGCACGGAGCGCGTCGAGGAATCGCGCAACGCGATCGTGGACGTCGGCCCAACTTTCACCCTGATCGATGCGAAAGTGCGGAGGCCGCCAGAGCGCGATTGTCTCCTCGCCGATGTCGGAGTAAAGCTGGCCGCGGGCGTAGCCGAAGTTCCGCTCGCGCAACGCCGGCTCTTCCGTGATTGGTAGGGCGAGTTTCTCGCTGATCGCTGCCGCGGTCTCCATGGTGCGGGCGTAGTCGCTGGCGAGGATCGCTTGTGCGTGCGTCGTCTCCAGTAGCGTGGCTGCGACGGCGATCGCTTGCGCGCGGCCGGCCTCGCTTAGCGGCACGTCGGGTGTCTGGAAGCGGCGTTCGGCGTTGCCGGGCGTCTCGCCGTGGCGGACGAAGTGGAGGGTGAGGGTCGAGGGAGTCGTCATTGGCGCACGATAGCGGCGCCCGGTCATCTGGACAAACCACATAGGGGAGTGCTTCGTGAGGAGCGGTGCCTCCTTGCCATCGTGCTTGTCAAATGTGTTTCGCTGGGGTACTATCGTCCAATCCCATGTGGGAGCGTGCTTCTGCGTTCGCGGCTACTGGCGCGCACGTTTGAGCAAGCGGGGTCGCGGTGGCGACCTCGTTGCGTTTTCTCTGGGAACCCATATTCGGAAGGGCGTCGTGACACCGATTGTGAATTACGTTACAATTGGCGACTTCTAGGCACCTCGCAGTATTGACGCAATCTATTGGCCTCATGCGCCCGACCACCATCGGGGACGCCTGCGGCGACGGCTTCATCGCCGATATCCGAGGCGGAACGCAGCGCTTTCGGCGCGCTGCGGCACCAGCGGGGAGTCGGACGAGAGGGAAGCGAGGAAACGTGAGCGATGCGGAGCTGACCGGGCGACCCCTGCCTTTCAGCGCGCTGCCTGCGGCGAGCGGTCTCTACGACCCGCGCTTCGAGCACGATGCTTGCGGCGTGGGTTTTGTTGTTGACGTAACGGGCGCGAAGAGCCGCGACATCGTCGATACGGCGCTCGGCGCGCTTTGCAATCTCGACCACCGCGGCGCGTCTGGCGCCGAAGTCAATACAGGCGATGGCGCGGGCATTCTCATCCAGGTTCCGGACAAGTTCTTGCGCGGCGCGACGCCGTTCTCGTTGCCAGCCGCGGGCTCGTACGGAGTCGGGCTGGCGTTTCTTCCAGCCGAGACTGCTTCTGCCGACCGCGCACGCGGCCTGGTGGAGGATCTCGCCGAAGGGCAAGGACTGCAGGTCATCGGCTGGCGACAGGTGCCGGTCGACCCATCGATGATCGGGCCATCAGCGCGGGCTGTGATGCCGAGCTTCTGGCACTGCTTCGTCACGGACCCGGCGGGCGCCACGGGCATCGACCTCGATCGCAAGCTGTTCGTGTTGCGAAAACGCACGGAGCATGAGCTGCCGGCCGACGTTGAGACCTACTTCGCGTCGCTGTCGAGCCGGACGCTGGTCTACAAGGGCATGCTGACGACGCCGCAACTCGGTGAATTCTTCCTCGACTTGAGCGATCCGCGTATCGAGTCGGCGCTGGCGCTGGTGCACAGCAGGTTCTCGACGAACACGTTTCCGTCGTGGCCGCTCGCGCACCCGTATCGCTTCGTTGCGCACAATGGCGAGATCAATACAGTAGCGGGCAACCGCAACTGGATGCGCGCTCGATCTGCTCAGATGTCGACGCCGTTGATTCCCGACCTGGAGCGGACGTACCCGATCATCACAGACGGGTCTTCCGACACGATGAAGTTTGATGAGTGCCTCGAACTGCTGCATCTCGGCGGCCGTTCGCTCGCACACGGCGTGTTGATGATGATTCCGGAGGCGTGGGAAAATCACGCCACGATGTCGCCTGCGAAGCGCGCGTTCTACCGCTACCACGCGTCGCTGATGGAGCCGTGGGACGGGCCGGCATCGATCGCGTTCAGCGACGGGACGGTGATCGGCGCGGTGCTGGATCGCAACGGTTTGCGGCCGAGCCGGTACTGGGTGACGGACGACAACCGCGTAATCATGGCGAGCGAAACCGGCGTTGTGAACATCGACCCGGCGCGCGTGGTGAGGAAAGGGCGGCTGCGGCCGGGCAGGATGTTCCTCGTTGACACCGCGCTTGGACGCATCGTTGAAGATGACGAAATCAAGTCGACGCTAGCCGCCGCGCATCCGTACGAAGCGTGGTGCGAGCAGGGTCTGGTGCACCTGAGCGATCTGCCGGAGCGAAAGCACATCGTCTACTCGCATCAGTCGGTCGTGCGGCGACAGATGACGTTCGGGTACACGCACGAAGAGCTGAAACTGCTTGTGGCGCCGATGGCCAAGCTTGGGACTGAGGCGATCGGATCGATGGGTACCGACACGCCGGTTGCGGTGCTTTCGGATCGGTCGCGGCTGCTGTTCGACTACTTCCAGCAGCTGTTCGCGCAAGTCACGAACCCGCCGCTGGATGCGATCCGCGAAGAGCTGGTGACATCGCTCGCGTCGACCATCGGCGCTGAAGGCAACCTGCTCGATTCTGCGCCGGACGCATGTCACCAGATCGCACTGCCGTTCCCGATCCTGAACAACGACGAGTTAGCCAAGCTCATCCACATCAACGACGATCACGATATGCCGGAATTTGCGGCGCGCGTGATCGCGGGTTTCTATCGCGTTGCTGGTGGTGGAGAGGCGTTGCGTGAGGCGATCGAACATGTGCGCGCCGAAGTGTCGGAAGCGATTGCGGAGGGCGTGCGGATCATCGTGCTGTCGGACCGCGATTCGGGACCGGATCTGGCGCCGATTCCGTCGTTGCTGCTGGTGTCCGCCGTGCATCACCATCTCATCCGCGAGGGCACGCGCACGCAAGTGGGCCTCGTGCTCGAGACGGGCGATGCGCGCGAAGTACACCACATGGCGCTGCTCATCGGCTATGGCGCTGGCGCGATCAATCCCTATCTGGCGTTCGAGTCGATTGAAGATCTTTCGTCGCAAGGGCTCTACGGTCTTGGCGAGATGGATACGCATCAGGCGATCAAGAACTACGTCAAGGCGGCCGGCAAGGGCGTGCTGAAGGTGATGTCGAAGATGGGCATCTCCGCCGTTGCGTCGTACCGCGCGGCGCAGGTGTTCGAAGCGATCGGTTTGGGTCACGAGCTGGTCGACGAATACTTTACGGGTACGGTGTCGCGATTGGGCGGCATTGGTCTCGACGAAATAGCGGAAGAGGTCGCGCGGCGTCACGCTCGCGCGTACGCGCCACGGCCGACGGAGTTGGCGCATCGCGATCTGGAGCTGGGTGGCGAGTACCAATGGCGGCGCGAGGGCGAGTACCACCTGTTCAATCCCGAGACCGTGTTCAAACTCCAACACGCGACGCGCGCCAAGCGCTACGACGTCTATAAGGAGTACACGAACCTCGTCGACGATCAGTCGAAGCGCCTCGCGACGCTGCGCGGTTTGTTTACGTTGCGCGAAGGCGTGCTGCCGCGGGTGCCGATCGACGAAGTGGAGCCCGTCACGGAGATCGTCAAGCGCTTCGCGACCGGTGCGATGTCGTACGGTTCGATATCGAAGGAAGTGCACGAGAACCTCGCCATCGCCATGAACCGCATCGGCGCGAAGTCCAACACGGGCGAGGGCGGCGAGGATCCCGACCGGAATGTGCGCGACGCGAACGGCGATCTGCGCCGCTCGGCCGTGCATCAGGTCGCGTCCGGTCGCTTCGGCGTCACGTCCGAATACCTCGTCAACGCGGACGATCTGCAGATCAAGATGGCGCAGGGTGCGAAGCCGGGCGAGGGCGGACAGCTTTCGGGGATCAAGGTATATCCGTGGATTGCCAAGACGCGCTACTGCACACCGGGCGTGGGGCTGATCAGTCCGCCGCCGCATCACGACATCTACTCGATCGAAGATATCAAGCAGCTCATCCACGACCTGAAGAACGCCAACCCTGAGGCGCGTGTGCACGTGAAGCTCGTCGCGCAGGTGGGCGTCGGCACCGTCGCCGCCGGCGTGGCGAAGGCGCATAGCGACGTCGTGCTGATTTCGGGCCACGATGGCGGTACCGGTGCTTCGCCATTGACGTCGATCAAGCATGCGGGTGCGCCGTGGGAGTTGGGGTTAGCCGAGACGCAGCAGACGCTGATGCGCAACGGGTTGCGCGACCGGATTGTCGTGCAGGTCGATGGCCAGTTGAAGACCGGGCGCGACGTGATTATCGCGGCGCTGCTCGGCGGCGAAGAGTTTGGTTTCGGCACGGCGCCGCTCGTCGTGAGCGGTTGCGTGATGATGCGCGTCTGCCACCTGGACACGTGTCCAGTCGGCGTCGCGACCCAGAACCCCGAATTGCGGAAGCGCTTTACTGGCAAGCCGGAGTTCGTCGTCAACTTCTTCGAGTTCATTGCCGAAGAAGTGCGGGAGTACCTCGCGGCGCTAGGGTTCCGCTCGATCGCGGAAGCGATCGGGCACAGCGAAATGCTCGATGTACGGGCGGCGATCGATCATTGGAAAGCGCATGGGCTTGATCTTTCGCCGATTCTCGCGGAAGCCGAGAACCCGTACGAAGGGCAAACGCGTTACTGCACCAAGGGCCAGGATCACGGCCTGGAGCGTGCGCTTGATCGGCTGTTCATCGCGGAATCGTCGGCGGCGCTCGAAGACGGCCGCCCTGTTCAAATCGAAGCTCCGGTTCACAACACGAATCGGTCCGTGGGCACGATGCTTGGCTCCGCGTTGACGAAGCGATGGGGTGGCGGCGGCCTGCCCGACAACACGATTCGCATTCACCTGCGCGGGTCGGCGGGTCAGAGCTTTGGCGCGTTCGTGCCACGCGGCATCACGCTGCGCCTGGAGGGCGATGCCAACGACTACACCGCCAAGGGCTTGTCGGGCGGGATCGTGATCGTGCATCCGGATCGTGAAGCACTGTTCGCTGCGGAAGACAACGTCATCGCCGGCAACGTTGTGCTCTACGGCGCGACGTCGGGCGAGGCATATCTTCGCGGCAAAGTCGGCGAGCGATTCTGCGTGCGCAACTCTGGTGCGACGGCGGTGGCCGAAGGCATCGGCGACCACGGCTGCGAGTACATGACGGGCGGCCGCGTCGTCGTGCTTGGTCCGACCGGGCGGAACTTCGCTGCAGGCATGTCGGGCGGGATCGCCTACGTGTACGACCCGCAAGATCGCTTTTCGGCGCTCGTCAATTACCAGATGGTGGAGCTCGAACCACTTACCGTTGACGACCGCGAGTGGTTGCGCGTTACGGTTGAGCGGCACCGCGAACTGACCGGTTCCGACGTTGCCGACCGCCTGCTCACACAGTGGGAGAGCGAGGTCGAGTCGTTCCGCAAAGTGATGCCGCAAGACTACAAGCGCGTGCTCACGGTGATGGGCGAAGCGGCGGCTGCCGGCCTGTCCGAGGACGAGACGATGCAGCGCGTGATGGCAGCAGCGCATGGGTGAGACGACCGGCTTCCTGAAGTGGGGGCGGACGACCCCGAAGCGGCGCGGCGTCGAGCTACGGCTGCACGATTGGCACGAGGTGTACGAGCCGTTCGACCGCGACGCGCTCAAGCAACAGGCCGGCCGGTGCATGGATTGCGGGATCCCGTTTTGTAACAGCGGGTGTCCACTGGGCAACCTGATTCCCGACTGGAACGACCTTGTCTATCGCGATCACTGGCATGAGGCGATCGAGCGGCTGCATGCGACAAACAACTTTCCCGAGTTCACGGGCCGACTGTGCCCCGCGCCGTGCGAGACGTCGTGCGTACTGGGGATCAATCAGGATCCGGTCACGATCAAACAAGTCGAGGTGGAGATCGTCGATCGTGCATGGGCGGAAGGCTGGATCCAGCCGATCGTGCCGACGGTACGCACCGGCAAGCGCGTCGCGGTTGTCGGATCAGGCCCGGCGGGCCTAGCCGCGGCGCAACAGCTCACGCGGGCGGGCCACGATGTCGTCGTGTTCGAGCGCGCGGATCGCATCGGCGGCCTGCTGCGGTACGGCATCCCCGAATTCAAGATGGAGAAGCGCCACCTCGACCGGCGGCTCGAGCAGATGCGCGCCGAAGGGACCGAGTTTCGCGTGAGCGTCAATGTCGGTGTCGATCTGCCAATTTCAGAACTACGCGACTTCGATGCGACTGTGCTGGCCGGAGGCGCAACCGCGTCCCGCGACCTGCCGATTCCCGGCCGGGAGATGCTGGGGATCCATCAGGCGATGGAGTACCTGCCGATCGGGAATCGCGTGCAACAGGGAGATCTTCCCGCGCCCACGATCAGCGCTGCCGGCAAACGCGTCGTGATTATCGGCGGCGGCGACACGGGCGCTGACTGCCTCGGCACCGCGCATCGCCAGGGCGCCGCTTCGGTGCATCAGTTCGAGATCCTGCCGCGGCCGCCGGAGCATCGAGCACCAACGAATCCGTGGCCGACATGGTCGAACGTCTTCCGTGTATCGTCGGCACACGAAGAAGGCGGCGAGCGCGTGTACAGCGTGAATACCGAACGATTCGTCGGCGACGAAGACGGCAACGTGCGCGCCCTGGTTGCGCACGAAGTCGAGCTGATCGACGGCCGTTTCCAGAAGATCGAAGGCACCGACTTCGAGTTGCCTTGCGAGCTTGTTCTGCTTGCGCTGGGCTTCGTCGGCCCCGAGCGCGAGGGACTGCTCGACGATCTCGGTGTGGGGCTGGATGCGCGTGGCAACGTCGCCCGCGATGCCGCGTTCATGACGAGCGTGCCCGGCGTGTTCGCGTGCGGAGACATGGGCCGCGGCCAGAGCCTCATCGTGTGGGCGATCGCCGAAGGACGCGCATGCGCTGCCGGCGTCGACCGCCATCTGCTCGGCGATACGCAACTTCCAGCGCCGATTGAGCCGACCGCGCGGCCTCTACTGTAAGCGAGATGGGCGTGGCAATTCTGGAGCCCCCTCTCCGTTCAAGACAACCTTGACCGAGTTTTGGGCCAACGGTGACAAGTGCTTGACAAATCCATGGATAAGCATTAAAATCGATTGATTATGAGTAAACCGAGACGGACCGTACCAGCAACCGAGCTCAGAGTTCGTCTGGGTGAGGCGCTGAAGGCGCTCGAAGACGAGGATATCGTTGTCGAGAAGGGCGGTGTACCCGTTGCACTGCTCACACGGTACGGAAAGGAGGTCGCGGGCATGGGAGCAGAGATAGAGACGCTGTACGAGCGCGCCCTCTCGAAGCGAGCG
>JANXYW010000141.1 GCA_025355835.1 Chloroflexota bacterium | reverse complement strand
TCCTTCAGCACCCACGTGCCGGGCACGTACGCAAACGACACGTGATCGAATGCGACGGCGCCGTCGATCTTCGCCGGCAGGTCGAGCGCGTCGGTGGCGTCCTGCACACCCTCCGGCTCGTCCAATAGGGTGAAGATGCGTTCCAGCGCAGTCATAGCGGACTGGAGGATGCTGAAGCGATCGGCGATCTCGCGCACGGGGTTGTAGTACATGCTCACGAGCTGCAGGAACGCGACGAGGCGGCCGATCGTCAGCGTCTCGTGCAGGACAAACCGGCCGCCGATGACGATGACGATGCCTGTCGTGATCGCCGAGACAAGCGCCACGACTGGCTCGAACAGCGCGAACGAGCGCACGACCCCCATGTTGGCGTCCAGCAAATGCTTGTTGTGTCCGCGGAACTCCTCGTTGTCCCGGCGTTGGCGGCCAAATAGCTGGACAAGGAGCATGCCGCTGATATGCTCGGCCGTGAAGCCGTTGAGGCGAGCGATGTGCAGGCGCTGTTGGCGGAACGAGGTCCGCATGACGATGGCAAACCAACGCATGATCACGGCCAGCAGCGGCATGATCACAAACGTGATGAGTGCCAGCTTCCAGCTAATCCAAAGCAGCGCCGCGGCGACGCCGAAAATGATGAACAGGTCGGCGACGATCGTGAGCGCGCCTGCGGTCAGCAGTTCGTTGAGCGCGGCGATGTCGTTCGTGAGCCGCGTCACCAGCCGCCCGACCGGATTGCCGTCGTAGAACGCGATGGACATGCGCTGCAGATGGCGGAAGAGCTGCAAACGCAAGTCGTTCATCACCTTCTGGGCGACGACGACCATCTGCACTGCCTGGACATAGCGGAAGATGAAACCGAGGATCAACACGGCCACGTAGAGGCCGGCAATCAATGGCAGGCTGTCTGTTTTCCCCTTCGCAACGTCGCGGTCGATGGCCTGCTGCACAAGTAGCGGCTGCGCCAGCGCCAGCGCGGTCGTGGCAAGCAGAAGCGCGAGCGCGAGCGCGACACGCCAGCCATATGGCCGCATGTACGGCAAGAAGCGGCCGACAAGGCGTGAATCGTACGCCTTGCCTATCGCGTCGTCTTCCTCGTTGTAGCCCATTGCCACTACGGCACGCTCGTTTCCGGCTCATCCTCGACGCCAAGCTGCTGCTCCAACCGCTGGCGGCGGTCGAGCTTTGCGTACGACCCATTCAGCGCGACCAGTTCGTCGTGGGTTCCGCGCTCTACGATGCGGCCATCCTCCAGCACGACGATCTGATCCGCCCAACTCACGGCCGACACGCGATGCGCGATGACCACGGCGGTGCGTCCAGCGATGTAGTCGCGCACGCCCGTCAGGATCCGTTCTTCGGTATACGCATCGACGTGCGACAGCGCGTCATCGAAAATCAGGATCGGTGCTTCGCGCGCCAGTGCGCGAGCGATGGCGGTCCGCTGTTTCTGTCCGCCAGAAAGCGACACCCCTCGCTCGCCGACCATCGTTTGCATGCCGGCCGGCAGCTGTGGAATGTCGTTGATCAGCTGCGAAAGTTGCACGGCTTGCTGGACGTGCTGCGCATCGGCCTCGCCACCCCATGCGACGTTCTCCTCCAGGCTGGCCGAAAACAAGAACGACTCCTGTGGGACGAACGCGACGGAACGATGCAGTTGCTCGATCGGGATCTCCCGCACGTCGTGGCCATCGATGGCAACGCGGCCGCTGCGCACGTCGTACACGCGCGCGATCAGGTTGACGAGCGTCGTCTTACCCGAGCCCGTCGGCCCGACGATGGCGAGCGTGGAGCCGGCTGCCACATCGATGCTGACATCGTGTAGCACAGGCCGATTGAAGTAGCCGAAACTCGCGTGCTCGAACTGGATGGCGCCGTGCACCTCTGAGAGCGGCTGGACGCCCGGAAGATCGACGATCGCCGGCTTGCGGGCGAGCACCTCCTCGACGCGCTCCATCGATGCAGCGGCCTGCTGATACAAATTCAGCGTCCAGCCGAGGTTCACCATCGGCATCGACAGGAGGACGATGTAGAAGTTGAAGCGGACGAAATCGCCGATGGTGATCGCGCCGGACTTCACCTCCAGCGCGCCGACGTAGATGACGATCAGCGTGCTGATGCCAATGAGGACAGCGAGGAGCGGGTTCAGTGCCATCGCCAGGCGGGCGAGGTCGACATTTGCCCGTTCGAATTTGTCGGCCTGCCGCTGAAAAGCCGCAGCCTCGTTCTCTTCCTGTACGTAGGCCTTCACCACGCGTGCGCCCGAAAAGTTCTCCTGAACGAAGGTGGAGAGAGCACCGAACTGTGTCTGGACGGCGTGGTAGCGCTTCTCGATGATGCCGCCGATCCAGACAAAGATGAGCGTGATGAATGGCAGGGGCAGCGTCGCGAGCAGTGCCAGCTTGACGTCGATCGTCAACATTACGATAAGACCCGTGATGAACAGGAGCACGGAGCGGAACAAGTCCATCAACCCGGGGCCGAGGAACTCTCGAACTATGGTCACGTCGTTCGAAACGCGCGCCATGAGGTCGCCGGTCTGGTGATCCTGGAAGAATTTCTGATCCAGCAACTGCATGTGGGCATACACGTCGTTGCGCAGATCGTATTCCATCTGGCGGGATGAGCCGCTGACGTAGATACGCGTGACGAAGCGCATGCTGCTGTCCACCAGCTGGATGGCGACAATCAGGCCGGCGTAGAGGTACAGCTTCCCCATGGAGTGGTCGGTGCGGAAGCTGTCGATGGCCGTGCCCAGCACATAGGGCGTCATGATGCTGGCAGCCGAGGCAATGGCGAGGGCAAGGAGCCCCATCGACATGCGAAAGCGGTAGCGGAGGATATACGGCCAGAGACGGCTCGCGAAGATCACGCAGTGCCTTTGACAAGAGGATTTCCGGGCTCAATCACTATTTTAATTGACGCTTAACGCGCGCGGTAGAGTACAATCGGTTCAACCCAACACGCGAAGCAGGAATCGTGAGGACAAGTTCACGTATCTCTTGACACAGAACGCGGTTTGGGAGATTGTGGTGCCACTCGCGGGTTGGAGACGGCGCTTTCTCTTGAAGGGAGACACGAGAAAATGAGTAACTACTGGGACAAGATGACGACGCAGCGGGTATCGCGGCGACGCGTGCTACAGACGACGGGCGTCGCCGGCGCGGCGGCGGGCGCGGTCTGGCTGGTCGGCTGCAGTAGCAGCAGCAGCGACAAGAAGACGCCGGCAGCCGGCGGATCGACGCCCGGGACATCCGCGCCAACGAAGGCCGCAGGTACGCCAAAGGCGGGCGGAACCTATTCCGAGAGCCAGACGGCGGACTTCGACACGTTCGACCCGTACATCGGCATCGCCGCGTCCGTGGCCTACTTCCCGCGTCTCTACAACGTGCTGGCCAACTTCTCTGCTGAGGACGGCAATTTCCGTTTCGACGATCTCTCCACGGGCTTCGAGCAACCCGACGCCAAGACGTACGTCTTCAAGATCCGGCCGGGCGTAAAGGTCAGTCCGAACCAGCTCGGTGTGCCGGAGCGCGCGTTGGATGCAAGCGACGTCATCGAAAGCTACAAGCGGATCGTCTCCCTGCCCCAATCCAACGCCTTCGCCTTCATCGGGAAGGAACTAGACACGCAGGTTGCATCCGCTGACAACGCCACGTACACGATGAACATGAAGCGCCCGTACGCGTTCTTCCGAAACCGCATCGGCAGCGCCATCAACACCATCGTCCCGAAAGAGGCGCTGACGGACGCGAACATCGGCCAGCTCAAGCAGAAGGCTGCCGGCGCTGGCGCGTTCATGCTGAAGAGCTACACGGAAGGCCAGGGGGCCACGCTCGTCAAGAACCCGAACTACTACCGCAAAGACGACAAGAACAACAACGCCACGATTCCGTATATCGACCAGTTCGACGTCAAGATCATCACGGATCAGGCCGCACAGCGCGTGGCGTTCCAGTCAGGCCAGATCGACTCGTACGGCGCGCCGAACGTCGACGAGGCGAAGCAGCTCCAGCAAGGCCAGAATTACACCGTAGTGAAGCGGCCCACCAACACGTTCATCGCCCTGACGTTGAATCCAACCAAAGATCCGTGGAAAGATGACCGCATCCGGCTGGCGGCGCTGTACGCCATCGACCGCAAGCAGTACATCGACCGGGTATACAACGGCGAGGCGAAGGCCAACGGACTCGTGCATTGGTCGATGGGCGACCTGGCCTTCAGCGATGCTGAGTTGGCGAAGCTCCAGCCATACGACCCGCAAAAGTCGAAGCAGCTCATTAAGGCCGCGACTGGCAACGACACCGTGAAGGTCAAGGTGATGTGGCCGGCCGATTCCGACATCGAGCAGCACAAGCTGCACCTGCCGATCTGGCTCGAGCAGATGAAGGCCGCCGGCTTCGAGGTGGAGGCCGACGCGCAGCCGTTCCCGACGTGGCTGGACAACTACACGAATCTGAAGTACGACGCGAGCCTCTCCCTGAACCAGGTTTACGAATACGCGGAATTCAACCTCGACTTCCAGCACTCTGAAGGTCCTGCCCGCAACAATATTTACGCCATCGGCGTCGGCAAGCTCTACCCGCAGATCGACGCGGACATCGATAAGGTGAAGTCCACGACGGATCACGAGGCCTTCGTGAAAGCCGTCAAGGATCTGCAGAAGGAGATCTACGCCAAGGGGCCGACGTTCGTTCCATTCGTCACGCCGTACACCTTCTTGCTGTACAACCAGCGCGTCAAGAACGTGCCGCAGAGCCTTGGCTCCAGCGGTCTCTTCGTCAACACGTGGTACCTGGACGGTTAGGCAGGGGTTAGAGCGGCACACATGCAGACGTTCATTCTTCGTCGCTTGTTGTCAGGCGTAATCATCCTGTTCGTGCTGTCCGTGACGGTATTCCTGCTGTTACGCATCGTTCCGGGGGATCCGGCCATACGGAGGTGCGGGCTTAACTGCACGCGTGCTGGTATCGACGCGATACATCTAGAGCTGGGGCTGGATAAGCCGTACTTTCCTGTGGAGCTACGGCGCGGGCCGCCATTCCTCTCCTTCAGTAAAGATAGCCAGTACGGTCACTACATCGCCCGCGTACTCAAGGGCAATTTGGGGACATCCGAACTCAATCACAAGCCGGTAGGCGAGCAGATCATTTCTCGCCTGCCGGTGACGGTCGAGATCATGGTGATCACGCTGCTATTCACGATCCTCATCGGGATACCATTCGGCATCATTTCGGCGACCCTCCGAAATTCGCCTATCGACTATATCGTCCGCTCGAGTTCGGTTCTCGGGCTGGCGATCCCCAGCTTCTGGGTAGCAACCCTGGTTCTGGTATTGCCGTCGGAGTTCTGGGGCTACGCCCCGCCCATCGGCCGAAAAATCGCGCTGATGGACGATCCGATCGGCAACTTCAAGCAGGTCGCGCCGGCGGCCGCCGTGCTTGCGCTCGGCTCGGCGGCCGGGATCATGCGGCTCACCCGTTCGTCCCTGCTGGAAGTGATGCGCCAAGACTACATGCGTACCGCGCGAGCCAAGGGCCTACAGGAGCGCGCGGTGATCCTGAAGCACGGCCTCAAGAACTCGATGATCCCGGTCATCACGGTTCTCGGCCTGCAAGTGTCCGGCTTGCTGGGTGGCGCGATCATCGTGGAGCAGATCTTCACGCTGCCGGGGCTAGGGGACTTTACGCTGCGATCGTTGGTTCTCAAGGATTACGACGTCGTCCAGACGATGACGCTGTATGCCGGCGTCACCGTCGTAGCGATGAACTTGCTTGTGGACGTGAGCTATGCGTGGCTCGACCCGCGCATCCGGTACTCGTGAGGGTGAACTGTGCCTGAGAATGTCTCCGTCCAATCGCCCGCGGTCCTCGCCGATATGGGTATCAGTGAGCGAAGCGAAGGAATCAGCGCAACTCTGCGCAAGCTGGGAACGCTCGCAAGGCAGAACCCGCTCGGGACGGTTGGCCTGATCATCATCCTCGTGTTCGCCGGTGCGGCACTCTTGGCGCCGTATCTTGCGCCTTACAGTGCAACAGCCCTGTCCGGGGCCAAGAACGAGGGGATGTCGTCGGCGCACCTCTTCGGTACGGAGGTCGTGGGACGTGACATCTTCAGCCGCGTCATGTTTGGCGGCCGGATCTCGATGTCCGTGGCGTTCATCTCGGTCATCGGCGGCGCATCGGCCGGCATGCTCATCGGAATCATTTCGGGTTATTTCGGCGGCACGATCGACTCGATCATCCAGCGTACCGTCGATACGGCCATCGCGTTCCCCGCGCTGCTGTTGCTCTTGATCGTTACCCAGCTCCTGGGCCCCTCCTTCCGTACGATCGTGTTCGCGCTGACGCTCGCCGTCATACCCGGCGTGGCGCGCATCGTCCGCGGCGCTGTGCTGTCCGAGAAGAACAACCAATACGTGGAGGCCGCGCGCTCGACGGGCGCATGGGCGCCACGTATTCTCCTACGCCACATCCTCCCCAACGTCATAGCGCTGGGCATCATCGTGATGACGACGCTTCTTGGCGGCATTATCCTTGCTGAGGCGTCGTTGGCATTCCTGGGGTTGGGAGTTCCAAACGCAGCATCGTGGGGCCGCGACGTCAGCGATGCGCGTCTGGCGTTCCCCTACCACATTCCGTCTGCCATCTTCCCCGGGGCAGCCATCACATTGACCGTGCTGGGGTTCAACATTCTCGGCGATTCGATCCGCGACATCGCGGATCCCCGTTTGCGCGGAAGCCGCTAGTTACCACCGGTCACACACGCGACAGGGCCGGCCCAACGAGCCGGCTCGTTTGCTGTGGGATTCCAAATGCGATTTCCGTCCGGCCCCCGGCAGGTGAAGTTCAATTCCCGATACCAGCCTCATTCTTGACGGTTGCCCGGCCTTGCCGTAGCGTTGGCGGCAACGCACGCACAAAGGCAAGGAGTTCGCATGACCGAGCCGATATCCCGATATTACTCGTCCCAGCGCCTCAAGCTGCATTATGCGGTCTGGGGAGATGCGGCTAGCCCTCCACTCCTGCTGATTCACGGCAATCGCGACCACGCCCGAACGTGGGATCAAGTCGCCGTCCAACTCATGCGCGAGTACTGCGTGTATGCCGTCGACCTGCGCGGCCACGGCGACAGCCAGTGGTCAGTCGGCAGTCAGTACAGCTTGCCGGAGTTCGTACTGGATGTGGCCATGCTCGGGCGTGAGCTTAACCGCAACCCTCTCACCGTGATCGGCCATTCTCTGGGTGGAGCCGTCGCGCTCGAGTACACGGGGGTCTTCCCACAGTTCGTGCAGAAGGTCGTGGCGGTCGAGGGCCTGGGGCCGCCCGTCCGCGAGCCGGTTTCCGCATCCTCACGTATGCGTTCGTGGATCGGGCAGATGCAGGAGTTCGATACGCGGAAGCCGCGCCGATACACGTCGCTCGACGATGCAACGAAGCGCATGCTCGAAGAGAACCCGCATCTCACTGCCGAAATGGCGCGCCACCTCACAAAGCACGGTATGCGGAAGAATGACGACGGTACATCAAGCTGGAAGTTCGACAACTACGTGCGGCTTCATTCGCCGTACGAGTTCAACATCGCCGAAGCGCGCGAGATCTGGAACCAGATCCGCTGTCCCACCCTGCTCATTCGCGGCTCGGAGAGCTGGGCCTCCGACCCGGAGCAGGATGGCAAGGCCACGGCCTTCCACAACTACAAGAACGTCCTCATCAAGGACGCCGGTCACTGGGTGCACCACGACCAGCTCGATGCCTTCATGGCCGTCTTGTGGGACTTCCTTCGGGAATAGCGAGTCGCCTCGAGCGCGCGGCTGCGGGTTAGTTGCGCAGAAGATCGACGGCCGCCTCAGCAGCCTCGATGAAGATCGGAAGATCGGACGCGTCGTCGAGCGCCTCGGCGACAACCGACGCATCGTCCGTGGGCACCTGTGCGACGGTGCGATGGTCTGAGTCGCCCGGCCACTCCTCGCGCACGTGCATGTGGCCGCTCTCGGCGTGCGCTTGCACGATGAATTCGGCCTCGGACGTGCGAACTTTCACTTCCGTGATGGCGGCGGCTTGCTCGGGCCCACCTTTAAGCGTGAGCGTCACGCCGCGGCTGCCATCGTAGAGCGTAGCCGTGAGGCTGGTGTTGTCCCGTTCAGCCTCCGCGAGCGAAAGGCCGAGGCGGGAGATGAACCAGCCGCCCATCAACAACATCTCGCTGGAGACTGCGCCGCCGCCGGTGATCTCGATGGCTCGTAGCTGCGAAAGACGGCGCGCGCCATCGTCCCCGTCGAAGAACTGCGCAATGAGCGACCGCCAAACGGCCAGACGGCGCCATGCCAAATCGCATACAGCAACATTGTGCTTACGATGCGCGATCAGCGCGGCGCGCAGCGCGGCTGCGACATCCGGAGCGTCGGCCGTATCGACGAAGACGATGTCGGCGCCTTCGATCAGCTCTGATGCGACGTGGGAATCCAGGACGACCGGGCCGATCACCCAAACGTTGAGCGGAAGCTCTGGCACGAGCAGTGCCAGCACGGTCGATGCGAGCGCGTGCTCGTCGGCCGGCCCCGCCTTCAGAATCACTTCCTCGCTGCACACGTGGCGCCCACCGGCCGCTGTGCGCCAGCAGTGCGCAGAGATCGACGACTCAAGGCCGCTCCGTTCGGGCGATATCACGGCGAGGACGCTGCGACACGGGTGCCGCTGCGGCAGCGACTCCATGACGCGTTCGAATCGCTCGACCGTCCACGTTTCCGGGCCGACGCCAACGAAGTTCTGTGTGCGGAGACGCACCGACGCCTCGTCCGCGCCGGCTGCGGCCGTCTCTTTCCAGATGCGCGTGAACTCTTCTTCGATGGCCGCAGGCGACATCGTGATCGGGCGGTCTTCCAGACGCTCGAGGCCGGTTACATCCGATGCCATTCGCGTCCATCCCGTTCGATAAGCTCGCGCGCCGCGTCCGGACCCCAACTGCCTGCCTCGTACTGCTTAATTGGCGACGCACCGTCGGCCCAGCCGTCCAGAACGGGCGTCAGAAGCTCCCACGCCGCCTCAACACCGTCCCAGCGCGTGAAGAGCGTCGAGTCGCCAAGCATCGCGTCCAGGAGCAACCGCTCGTACGCCTCAGGCGGCTCCACGCCAAAGGAGCTGCCGTAGCGGAAGTCCATGTTCACGGGTCGCACGTCTGAGCGTGTTCCTGGAACCTTCGCGCCGAAACGCAGCGAAATGCCCTCGTCGGGCTGGATGCGCAGGACGAGAAGGTTCGGCGTCGGGTTGTCGCCGCCCATCTGGCGGAAGAGCTGCAGCGGCGCCGTCTTGAACGTGATGGCGACTTCGGTCGCGCGCTTTGGCAGCCGCTTGCCGACGCGCAGATAGAACGGCACGCCGGACCAGCGCCAATTCTCCACTTCGAGCTTGATCGCGGCGTACGTCTCCGTGTGTGAATCGGGGGCGACGCCCTGTTCCTCGCGATAGCCCGGCACCATCGCACCCATGATCGCCCCCGCAGAGTACTGCGCGCGAACGGTGTCGCGACCGACATCCTCGATCGCCTTCACGGCGTGGAAGACCTTCGCCTTCTCGTCCCGCACCGCATCGCCACGAAACGACGCAACGGGCTCCATCGCGACGAGCGCGAGCACCTGCATTAGGTGATTCTGCACCATATCGCGCAGTGCGCCCGACTCCTCGTAGTAGCCGCCGCGCCCTTCGACGCCGACCGTCTCCGCAACCGACACCTGGACGTTATCGACGTAGCGGCGATTCCAGACCGGCTCGAAGATACCGTTGCCGAAGCGGAACACCATGATGTTCTGGACGGTCTCTTTACCCAGATAGTGGTCGATGCGGTATATGTAGCGCTCGCGGAACACGTTGCCGATCGATTGGTCGAGCGCGCGCGCAGACGTGAGGTCGCGTCCGAACGGCTTCTCAACGACGAGTCGCGTCCAATTGCCGGCCTGCGGCGTCGCAAGCTGCGCTTCGCCGAGGCGCTGGGCGATCATCGCGTACGCATCCGGCGGCGTCGCGAGATAGAACAGCCGGTTACCGGCGGCGCCGTGCGCGATGTCTTGCTTGGCGAGCCGCTCGGCCAGTTTTGCGTAGGCCTGTGCGTCGTCGAAGGTGCCGCTGACGTAGTGAAGGCCGCGCGCAAAGCTCTCCCACAGTTCTTCCTGCAGCGGCTCGCGCGAGAACTTCGTCACGCCTTCCTTCATGGCAGCGCGGAACTGCTCGTCCGTCCAGTCGCGCCGCGCGAACCCGACCACGGAGAAGCCGCCCGGCAGCAGCCGTTCACGCGCCAGGTTATAGAGAGCCGGCATCAGCTTCCGCGCTGTGAGGTCGCCGGTGGCGCCGAACACCACGACGGCGCACGGATCGGCTGCCCGGTTTAGGCGCATGCCGGTACGGAGCGGGTTGACGGCCGGCTCTGCCATCGTCATGAGGCAGCGTCCGAGGATTTCACAGCGTGGCCGCCAAACTCGTTGCGGAGCGCAGCCTGCACCTTCGCGCTGAACGACGACGGCTGGCGCGAAGCGAATCGCCGCATCAGCGACAGCGTGATAATCGGCAGCGGCACGTCCTGGTCGAGCGCCTCCTGCACCGTCCAGCGGCCCTCGCCCGAATCCTGCACGAATCCCTGTATCGATTCGAGGCGCGGATCGCGCTGAAACGCCAGCTCCGCAAGATCCAGCAACCACGAACGCACGACGGAGCCGCGTTGCCAGACGCTGGCGACCTGATGGAGATCAAGGTCGAACTTCGAGCCGGCGAGCAGCTCGAATCCCTCGCCATAGGCGGCCATCATGCCGTACTCGATGCCGTTGTGGACCATTTTGGTGAAGTGTCCGGAACCGCTCGGCCCGACATGCGCGTAGCCATCGACCGGCGCCAGCGTCTTCAGCGCCGGCTCGATGTGCGCGAACGCACCGTCGGTCGCACCGACCATCAGGCAGAAACCTTCCTTCAGGCCCCAGATGCCACCGCTGGTGCCAGCATCGACGAACTCGATGCCCTTCGCGCCCAGTTCGACGCCGCGGCGCATCGAGTCGTGATAGTTGGAGTTGCCGCCGTCGATGACGATGTCGTCCTTCGCCAACAGCGGCCCAAGCTGATCGACGGTTGACTGCGTCGGCGCACCGGACGGCACCATCATCCAGACGGCGCGCCGCTGCGGCAGCTTGGAGACGAGATCGGCCGGCGAGGTCGCAGCAACAGCGCCCGCCTTCGCCGACGCGGCGACCGCATCGGCGTTGAGATCGGAGACGACGACGCGGTGGCCGCCGTTGAGGAGGCGCTGCGTCATGTTCGCCCCCATGCGGCCGAGGCCGATCATGCCGATATCCATTGTGCGACTACCTTCCTGCTATCGGGCTTGCCGCAAAAGAGCGAACTGCTTCGACAAGCTGGTTGAGACCGGCATCGACGTCCGTGCCGAGATGTACCCGCACGACCGGCCGACCGTGGCTGACAAGCGCCTGGAAGTCGCCGATGCCCTGCGCGCGTTTGAACTGACCGAACGTGAATGGCTTTCCGGGAATCGCTACGTCGGGCGACGACGACGTTGTTACCTGAAGGAAGATGCCGACCGGCGGACCGCCCTTGTGGAGCTGCCCCGTCGAGTGCAGAAAGCGCGGCCCGTAACCCAGCGTGGTCGCCACACCGCGCGAATCGCGTACTGCCTTGCGAATATCGTCGAATGCTTGCTGCGCGCGGACGGTCGGTTGTACGTACGCGGTCACTGCCACGTAGTCTCCGATCGAGATCGCACTGAATAGCACCCCTATGGCGTCGGTCAAAGACGCCTGCTCCGTCTCGTTGCCCCCAATGATGGCGGTCACGCCTGAATCTACAACAAACGGCGCGTCAAGCTTGCCGCTCGCCTCGAACCCCTTCAGCACTCGGTTTGTGTTGTCTTTCGATTCCTGCACGTTGGGCTCGTCAAAGGGATTGATGCCCAGCACCTGCCCCGCAATGGCGACGGCGAACTCCCAGCGGAAGAATTCGCGCCCGAGGTCGTAGGCGTCGTCGAGGTCGATCGTCACGACCGGGTGTCCTTCGGACGCCAGCGCGCCCACGAGCGCATCCTCGGCGCCGTTGCTGTCGGCATCAAGGCGGATCTGCACGAAGACGCGATCCGCGCCGTAGTGCGCGGGCGTACCGAGCGGCTCCGACGCGACCGGCAGGATGCCGCGCCCCTCCTTGCCGGTGCTCTCCGCGATCAGCTGCTCGACCCAGAGGCCGAACGAAGCGATGCGCGGCGAGACGATGAACGTGCATTTGTCGCGACCCGCCAACGCCAAGTCGCCCAGCGCGACGCCGAAACGGAGCGCGTCGCTGCTAGCCGCGCGTGCATCAGTCGCGGCAGCGATGCCCCGGTCGAGCAGTTTCGCAACATCGACGCCTGCGACGGCGGCCGGCGCGAGGCCGAAGTACGAGAGTGCTGAATAGCGGCCGCCGATATCGCCCGGGTTGACGAAGACGTGGCGGAAGCGGTGCTCGCGCGCCAACGCTTCGAGCGGTGTGCCAGCATCGGTGACGGCGACGAAGTTCTCGCCAGCACGACCGGGCTTCGCCGTCTCCACCATCTCGTGGAAATAGGCGAACAGCGACAGCGCTTCGAGCGTCGTGCCGGACTTCGACGATACGAAGAACAGCGTTCGTACCGGATCGATGTTCTCGCTGACCGCGAGGATCGTCGCCGGATCGGTCGTGTCGAGCACGTGCAGCCTCGGCCAGCCATCTGGTCCGTGATCGGCGATGCTCTGCCGCAGCACCTCCGGCGCCAACGAACTGCCGCCCATGCCCAGCAGCACGGCATCGGTGAAACCGTCCGTCTTCACCTTCGCAGCGAATGCTTCGATCTCGTCGACACGCTCCCGCATCTGCGACGCGACATCGAGCCAGCCGAGGCGATTGTTCACGGAACCCTTCCGGGCCGGATCGCCGCCCCAGAACGTGGCATCGTGCTGCCAGATACGGTCGGCAGCCTTCGCGACGACGAGCGCGCTGACCGCGTCGTTCACGCGCTGCTCGTACGCTCCGAGCACGAACTTCAAGCGGCACCCGCCTTCGACTGGAGCATGCTCGCCTTCTCGGCCGTGATCGTGTTGATCTCCTGAAACGACTTCGAGAACGCTGCGACTCCGTCGCGCTGCAGTTCGTCCG
>JANXYW010000136.1 GCA_025355835.1 Chloroflexota bacterium | reverse complement strand
GGTGCGCGTCGCGAAGGCATCCGGCCTCGTGCGCGGGCCGCGCGCGGACATCGGGCCGCCGCAGTCGGTGCGCGGTACGTATCGGACGCCGGTGGTGAAGGATCCGTTCGCGGTGTCGCTCGACGACAAGATCGCGCTGCTCATTCGCGCGAACGAGGCGATGAATGCCGTGCCGAACATCGTCGCAGCCGAAGGCAACATCTACTGTCAGCGCGAGGACAAGATCTTCGCCAGTACCGAGGACGCCTACATCGAGCAGGAGCTGTACGAGACCGGTTGCGGCCTCGAAGCGACGGCAGTCGACGAGGGCGAGGTGCAGAGCCGCTCGTATCCAAACAGCGTCGGGCGGCATCAGGGCACCGAGGGCTGGGAGTTCATCGAGCGATACGATCTCGCGGGTAACGCGCAACGCGTCGCCGAAGAAGCTTCGGCGCTGCTGCGCGCGAAGACGATGGAGCCGGGCACGACGACGCTCATCCTCGACGGCAGCCAGGTCGCGCTGCAGATCCACGAATCGTGCGGGCACCCGATCGAATTGGACCGCGTGCTCGGCACGGAAGCGGCATTCGCTGGCATGAGCTTCCTCACGACGGACAAGCTCGGTTCGTTCATGTACGGTTCGCCGATCGTGAACATGACGGCCGATGCGACGATCCCGGGTGGCCTCGGCACGTTCGGCTTCGATGACGAAGGCGTGGCCGCGCAATCGACGCCGATCGTCCGCGACGGACGCTTCGTCGGCTACCTGACGTCGCGCGAGACGGCGGCATCGCTCGGGCAGCTCAGCCAGGGCGCGATGCGCGCGTCGGGCTGGAATCGCATCCCGCTCATCCGCATGACGAACGTCAGCCTGGAGCCGGGCGAGTGGACGCTGGCCGACATGATCGCCGACACCGACGACGGCGTGTATATGGAGACGAACCGCAGCTGGAGCATCGACGACAAGCGCCTGAACTTCCAGTTCGGCACCGAGATCGGCCGCGAGATCAAGCACGGCAAGCTCGGCGATCTGATCAAGAACCCGACGTACACCGGCATCACGCCGCGCTTCTGGGGCAGCTGCGACGCAATCGCGAGGCGCGACCAGTGGGTCGTGTGGGGCACGCCAAACTGCGGCAAAGGCCAGCCGGAGCAGGTCGCGCACACGGGGCACGGCGCGTCGGCGGCCCGGTTCCGCGGAGTGCAAGTTGGGTTGATGAAATAGGAAGTTTGTAGTGAGCAGTTCGCAGTTGGACTGCCCGCGAAAACTGTGAACTGTGCACCGAAAACTGGAGACTTCTGTGAAGATCATCGACTTCCATATCCACCCGCCGGGGCCCGGCGGCATGTCCGCTGCGGATCAGGCCGAGATGGCTGCGTACTTTCGTGGCGATCCGCCGCCGTCGACGACGGAGGAGATGGCCGACTACTACCAGAAGCTCGATATGTTTGGCGTGTTGTTCGCTATCGATGCCGAGACCGTGACGGGGCGTCCGCCGGTACCGAACGAGTACTTCGCGGACTGCGTGAAGCGCTGGCCGGACACGTTCGCGGCGTTCGGCAACGTCGATCCGTGGAAGGGCGCAGCAGCGGTGCGCGAGACGCAGAACGTGAAAGACCTCGGCCTCAAGGGGCTGAAGTTCCACCCGTCGACGCAGCAGTTCTACCCGAACGACCAGCGCTTCTATCCGCTCTGGGAGAAGGCGCAGGAGCTTGGGCTGATCGTGCTATTCCACTCCGGGACGACGGGCGTCGGCGCGGGCAAACCGGGCGGTGGCGGCATCAAGCTTGGCTACGCGCGGCCCATCCCGTACATGGACGACGTGGCGGCGGATTTCCCTGAGCTGACAATCGTCATGGCACATCCGGCGTGGCCGTGGCAGGAGGAGCAGCTCGCGATGCTCGTCCACAAGCCGAACGTCTACATGGATCTCTCCGGCTGGTCGCCGAAGTACTTTTCACCGTCGCTGATCACCTACGCCAACTACATGATCAGCGACAAGGTGATGTTCGGCTCCGACTTTCCGGCGATCACGCCGGAGCGGTGGTTACGCGATTTCGAGTCGGCGGGGTTTTCCGACGCGGTGAAGCCGAAGATTCTGCGTGAGAACGCGGCGCGGTTGCTGGGTATCGATCCGTAGGCCGTCGTGCGCGGGGGCGCTCCCTTTTTCGTTTCGTAGCGCGGGCTCTTCAGCCCGCACGCGGGCGGCCACACGGGCCCGCCACTACAAGATCATCGCTGGCCAAACGAGCATCTAGCCCGCACGCGGGCGGGGCGAGCCCCTCCCCTACACGATCGTAAGTTCGTCGGCAGCTGTCCGGCGGTGGCGTTCCGCGCCAGTGGCTGCGACGGCCAGGATCGTCGTAGGGGCGGCCCTGTGTGGGCGCCCGTGCGGGCTCGATGCTCGTCGTCGGCGACAGGCGAGCAATGCACCGCAACCGTACCCATATGCGAACCGGCGCACGCACGCAAAACAGCGCCGTGAGCACGACGCTGTTGGTTTTGTACGGTTTCGTTTGGAAGCGGACTACGCTGCTACGGGGCGCTTCGTCAGCGCACGCCGGCGGCGGCGGGCTGCCTTCGCACGGGCGATGCGGCGGCGCTCGCTCTTGGGGATGAAGTGGCGACGCTGCTTGATTT
>JANXYW010000135.1 GCA_025355835.1 Chloroflexota bacterium | reverse complement strand
GGTGCGCGTCGCGAAGGCATCCGGCCTCGTGCGCGGGCCGCGCGCGGACATCGGGCCGCCGCAGTCGGTGCGCGGTACGTATCGGACGCCGGTGGTGAAGGATCCGTTCGCGGTGTCGCTCGACGACAAGATCGCGCTGCTGATCCGCGCGAACGAAGCGATGAACGCTGTGCCGAACATCGTCGCCGCGGAGGGCAACATCTACTGCCAGCGCGAGGACAAGATCTTCGCCAGTACCGAGGACGCCTACATCGAGCAGGAGCTGTACGAGACCGGTTGCGGCCTCGAAGCGACGGCAGTCGACGAGGGCGAGGTGCAGAACCGCTCGTATCCCAACAGCGTCGGGCGGCATCAGGGCACCGAGGGCTGGGAGTTCATCGAGCGATACGATCTCGCAGGTAACGCGCAACGCGTCGCCGAAGAGGCATCGGCACTGCTGCGCGCGAAGACGATGGAGCCGGGCACGACGACGCTCATACTCGACGGCAGCCAGGTCGCGCTGCAGATCCACGAATCGTGCGGGCACCCGATCGAATTGGACCGCGTGCTCGGCACTGAAGCAGCCTTCGCAGGAATGAGCTTTCTCACAACGGACAAGCTCGGTTCGTTCATGTACGGCTCGCCGATCGTGAACATGACGGCCGACGCGACGATCCCAGGTGGTCTTGGCACGTTCGGCTTCGACGACGAAGGCGTGGCCGCGCAATCGACGCCGATCGTCCGCGACGGACGCTTCGTTGGCTACCTGACGTCGCGCGAGACCGCGGCATCGTTGGGGCAACTCAGCCAGGGCGCGATGCGCGCGTCGGGCTGGAATCGCATCCCGCTCATCCGCATGACGAATGTCAGCCTGGAGCCGGGCGAGTGGACGCTGGCCGACATGATCGCCGACACCGATGACGGCGTGTACATGGAGACGAACCGCAGCTGGAGCATCGACGACAAGCGCCTGAACTTCCAGTTTGGCACCGAAATCGGCCGCGAGATCAAGCACGGCAAGCTCGGCGATCTGATCAAGAACCCGACGTACACCGGAATCACGCCGCGCTTTTGGGGCAGCTGCGACGCCATCGCCCGCCGCGACGAATGGGTCGTCTGGGGCACGCCAAACTGCGGCAAGGGCCAGCCGGAGCAGGTCGCGCACACGGGGCACGGCGCGTCTGCGGCCCGGTTTCGTGGTGTACAAGTTGGGTTGATGAAGTAGGAAGTTCGCAGTGAGCAGTTCGTAGTTTGCAGTAAGTGCCTTGCTGCGAAGGTGGCGTTGGAGGCTGCAAGATGATCGCGAATGACCCTTGTCCGAATTGCGGCTCTCCAGACGGTCGCTGGCGGCGTCGACGGATCTTCGATGTTGTTCTCACCTGGATCCGCTATGCCGCTGACAACGCACTCGGTAGGTTTTTCGGTGCAAACAAGAGTACCGTTGCTGGCGGCGCGTACTCGGAGCGCGCGGACGAGGCGCGGCTGGACGCTCTTCGATATTCAACAGAGCGCAGGATCTATGAGACCCGCGTTGGCACAACGACGGCTGTGCGATTCTGGAAGTGCCCGGCATGCCGAAAGAAGGGCGAGGTGTTCGACGAACCCGCAGACCTCATCGCCGGCCGGGATCATCTCGTCGAACTTGAGGCTGACATAGGCGACAATCTTGGCGCGGTAAGCGAACCGATTGCTAATCCTAAGATGGACGGAAACTAAACCCCGTCGCCGGATTCCGAACTGTGAACTGCCAACTGGAGACTTGCCATGAAGACTATCGATTTTCATATACATCCACCCGGTCCGGGCGGCATGTCCGCGGCCGATCAGGCCGAGATGGCTGCGTACTTTCGTGGCGATCCGCCGCCATCGACGACGGAGGAGATGGCCGACTACTATCAGAAGCTCGATATGTTCGGCGTGCTGTTCGCAATCGATGCCGAGACCGTGACGGGGCGTCCGCCGGTGCCGAATCAGTACTTCGCGGACTGCGTGAAGCGCTGGCCGGACACGTTCGCGGCGTTCGGCAACGTCGATCCGTGGAAGGGCGCGGCGGCGGTGCGCGAGACGCAGAACGTGAACGACCTCGGCCTCAAGGGGCTGAAGTTCCACCCGTCGACGCAGCAGTTCTACCCGAACGACCAGCGCTTCTACCCGCTCTGGGAGAAAGCGCAGGAGCTGGGACTGATCGTGCTGTTCCACTCCGGCACGACGGGCGTTGGCGCGGGCAAACTGGGCGGTGGCGGCATCAAGCTTGGCTACGCGCGCCCCATCCCGTACATGGACGACGTCGCGGCCGACTTCCCCGAACTGACGATCGTCATGGCGCACCCGGCGTGGCCGTGGCAGGAGGAGCAGCTCGCGATGCTCGTCCACAAGCCGAACGTCTACATGGATCTCTCGGGCTGGTCGCCGAAATACTTCTCGACGTCGCTCATCACGTACGCCAACAACATGATCGGCGACAAGGTGATCTTCGGCTCCGACTATCCGGCGATCACGCCGGAGCGCTGGCTCCGCGATTTCGAATCGGCGGGGTTTTCCGACGCGGTGAAGCCGAAGATTCTGCGTGAGAACGCGGCGCGGTTGTTGGGTATCGATCCGTAGCGGCGCGCGGATCACGACGCATCGTGCATCCATGCGCGCGGGGCGAGCCCCGCCCCAACACGATCAGCACGTTCGCAGATGTGCAGCGAGTCCGCACGCACGCAAAACAGCGCCGTGAGCACGACGCTGTTTGTTTTGTACGGTTTCGTTTGGAAGCGGACTACGCTGCTACGGGGCGCTTCGTCAGCGCACGCCGGCGGCGGCGGGCTGCCTTCGCACGGGCGATGCGGCGGCGCTCGCTCTTGGGGATGAAGTGGCGACGCTGCTTGATTT
>JANXYW010000109.1 GCA_025355835.1 Chloroflexota bacterium | reverse complement strand
GGTGCCGCGAATCGGACCAGCGCTTCTTGACGCGCAGCGCGGGCGCAGTCTCGCGAGCGCTCGTCGGTGAGCGCATCGTTTGATCAAGAACTGTGCGAGTTCGGCCCACCCCAAATCTGCGTCATCTGCGAAATCTGCGGTTCCCCTCAAGCCTTCCCCAATCCGTGGAATCCGCGTAATCCATGTTTCCCCGACGTCCTCCCCCAATCTGTGTAATCTGTGTAATCTGTGGTTCCCCTCGGCGGGGAGAGGTGACATGACCACGCAGCCACATCCCGGCCCGCTCGCCGGCGTCAAAGTTCTCGAGTTCTCGGAGATCATCGCCGCGCCGTTCGGCGGCATGCTGCTCTCCGATATGGGCGCCGATGTCATCAAGGTCGAGTCGCCGGCCGGCGATCCGTGGCGCGCGTTTCAGCCGCTAGGCATGCGCGAAGGCCGCGGCTACATCTCGCTCAACCGCGGCAAGCGCGGCGTGATGCTCGACCTCAACACACCAGAGGGCCGCGAGATCATCCACCAACTCGCGGAGCGCACGGATGTCGTGATCATCAACTACCGCCCGGACGTCGCGGTCAAGCTCGGTATCGACTACGCGACGCTTTCGGCGAAGAACCCGCGCCTCATCTACTGCGACAACACTGCCTTCGGCCGCCGCGGCCCGCACGCGCATCGTCCCGGCTACGACATCATCGCCCAGGCGCTCAGCGGCCTGATGACCGTCGAGGGCCGCCGCGAGGAGAGCGGTGTGCCGATGATGAACGGTCTGCCGTCCGCTGACATCTCGACCGGCCTCGCGATCGCGTGGGGCATCAGCGCCGCCCTCTATTCGCGCGAACGCACGGGCCGTGGCCAGTGCATCAGCACGACGCTGATGGGCAGCGCGCTGACGATCCAGGGCACACGCCTGATGTCGATCGAGGCCGTCGACACGGACGGCCGCGAAACCGCGCTGGCGAAGATCAACGAGATGCGGGGCGGGAGCGGCACCTACAAGGAGCAGCTGGAGGTGATCGCCGGCGTCCGCCCGACGATCGGCAACATCTACTACCGCTGCTTTCAAACCGCCGACGGCTTCATCGCGGTTGGCTGCCTCAGCGCGCCGCTCCGCCGGAAACTCCTGAACGCCACCGGCTTGCTCGACTTCCGCCTCGGCAAGAGGCCGGAGGATGTGGACGTAACGGATCCGGAGACGATCGAGATCTGCAAGAAGCTCGTCGCTGACGGTGAGGCGCTCTTCGCGTCGAAGTCGAGCGAAGAATGGATGCGCATCCTCGACGAACACGGCGTCCCCGCCGGCCCCGTCCGCTACACCGAAGAGCTGCTGGACGACGAGCAAGTGCTCGAAAACAATTTCCTCACCAGCGTTGACCACCCCATGCTCGGCCCCGTCCGCATGGCCGCCCCCATGATCCAGATGACCGACACGCCGCTCGAAGCACAAGGCGCATCCCCCACGCTAGGTCAACACACAGAAGACGTGCTCCGCGAACTGGGCTACGATGACGCACACATCGCTTCGCTCCGCGAAGCCGGCGTGCTAGGGCGCGAGCCGGGTTAGCTCGAGACCACCCATCTCACACCAGTACCCGCGGAGCTTCAGCCCCGCCAAATGCTCGGCCAGCGTTGAACACTCGTGACCACACCACTACCCGCGGAGCTTCAGCCCCGCCGAATGCTCGGCCAGCGCCCAAGCATAGTCAACCACACCCGTACCCGCGGAGCTTCAGCTCCGCCGAATGTTCGGCCAGCACCCAAGCATCATCAACCACGCCAGTACCCGCGGAGCTTCAGCTCCGCCAAATGCTCGGCCAGCGTTGAAGCGTCGTGACCACACCAGTACCCGCGGAGCTTCAGCTCCGCCCAAGCGCTGCTTCCACCAACGTGCCACCCGAAAACGGCCACGCGTCGCCGTCGGACATCAACCCCGCCCGCACCGGATTCGCCAGAATGTACGCCGCTATCTCGACGGCGTCGTCACCCCTGCGGACGATCCGATCGAAGGTGATTGGACCAGCGCTTGATGGCGGGGATCGCGTCGTCGGTGCTCATTCGCGGCCTTGGGCGGAGCTTCAGCTCCGCGGGTACTAGCAGGGTGTTGAAAGACGACTCAAGTTCCCGTGGCGCGGGCTTTTCAGCCCGCGTTCCTCGATCAGGAAGCCCTCCGCAATCTACGTGTAAACGTCGTCCGGCGACTTTTTCAACGCCCTGCTAGTCGCACACGCCGTGCAGGGAGCCGGTCCGCGGATTACGTGCGGCTCGTTCGCTGATGCCGGAAGCACAACATCTGTCCTCCGAAGCGCTTCGCGTTCGTCTCACAGTATGTGCGTTCTCCGGATGACAGCGCCTTCGCACATTGCTGGCACGCCGCCACCGTTGCGAGCGGGTGCCCCTCACTAGCCGCTGAGCCAGACGGTGTAGCGATGCTCGTCGTGGTCGTGCTGCTGCTTGCGTCCGCCGCCTCGCTGCGCTGCACTTGCTCCCTCGCGCCGGTCGCATTGAGCTGGCGAATCAGCATGTCGCGATCCCACAACTGCACCTTGTTCTTGCGCGCGAGCTCCTGAGCTTGTTTCGTGTATCGACTGTTCGAGACGACCATGGACTTGTCGCAGTCGTAGTAGCCTTTCGCGGCGACGACCTCCTGCACGGCCTTGACGCCTACGGACTTGGTCCACCGCTTCGCCTGGACGACGGTACGCACGCCATCCTTGCCTAGTACGAGGTCGCCTCCAAAGTCACCGACAAACTTCGTGCGTTCGACGCCATACCCGAGGCGTTTGAAGAGCACTTCCAAGTACTCCTCGAACATTTTTCCACCGAATTGGTCGATGTCCGCGATGCCGGACCGCGCCAGACGGCGAGCGCGCATGATGCGTTTGACAATGCCGAACGCGATGGATCCGGCGGCAAGCGCACCGAGGAACACCCAGAGTGGCCAGACGAGCACGATACCGCGTAAGACCACTTCGATGAGGATCTTCGCCGGCCCGTTGCCCTCGAGATTGTCGGCGAGCACGATCATGCGTATATAAACGGCAAGTTACCCCTCATATATCAGCTCCGCCCACCGCCCGATCAGTACCCGATCCCCATCACGCACCAGTACCCGCGGAGCTTCAGCTCCGCCCAAGCGTCGCTTCCAGCAGCGTGCCACCCGAATACGGCCACACATCCTCCGCCGACATCAACCCCGCGCGCACCGGATTCGCCAAAATGTACGCCGCGATCTCGACAGCGTCGTCGCCACGCCGAACGATGCGATCAAAGAAGCTCGGCAACCAAAGCTGATGGCCCGTCTCGCGCTTGTACGAGAACCCCGGCTTCTGCTTGGATTGCTGGATCAGACGGACGGCGTTCGCCGATTCGTCCCTCCCTTGCACCAATAGATGCACATGATTAGGCATCACCGTGTACGCGAGCAGCTCGAACGACGTCGCCAGCGCGGCTTGCTCGATCGCGTCGACTACTACTTCTGCCAGCGCGCGAACAAGTAATGGCTCGTGGCGCGCCGTGTTGAAGACGAGGTGATACGCGTGTGCGCCTGCATAGTCGAAGGCGGCGAGCCTTGGTCGGTTCGCCCAGCGTTTCGTGGGTGGAATCGCGTCGTCTTCGTTCATCGGGGCATTCGGCGGAGCTTAAGCTCCGCGGGTACTTCGAGTCACTCCGTGCGTGTCGGGTGCCCCGCTACCCCACGTCCACCAGCCGCTCGCGCAGCGCCTCCACCAGACCCTCGATAGGCACGCGCACCTGGGTCATGCTGTCGCGCTCGCGGATCGTGACGGCTTGGTCTTCTTCGATCGTCTGGAAATCGACGGTGACGCACAACGGCGTGCCGATCTCGTCCTGGCGGCGGTAGCGCCGGCCTATGCTCTGCGCGTCGTCGTACTGCACGAGCCAGTGCTTGCGCAGCCGCGCCGCCACGTCGCGCGC
>JANXYW010000092.1 GCA_025355835.1 Chloroflexota bacterium | reverse complement strand
GACTATAGCAGGGCGGTCAGTTGAGGCCGATGGCCGGACGCGTGGCGACGATTTCGGGGAGCCACACCGCGAGCAACTCTTCGAGATCGGCAGCGGCCTGGTTCAACGAGTGATCGGCCTCCGCATAGAGCACGAGGCGCTTCGGTTCGAGCGCGCGCGCGTGGATGTCTTCGCTGGCGGCATGATCGAGCACGCCGTCGCGCATGCCATGCACAAGGAGGAGCGGCTTGCCGAGCGCTTCGACCGTACGCGTGCCGTGGAGTTGCGGCGAGAGCGCCGCGACGCCGGCGACGGATGGCGAGAGTTCGCCGGCCTTGATGACAACCGCGCCGCCGAACGAATGCCCGACGAGCGCGATGCCGCCAGTGGCGCCCATACCTCGCAGAAACGATACCCCCGCGAGCACGTCGAGCACGCACTCTTCGAGATCGCCGGGCCGGCGATAGTGCATGCGAAGGCCGCTCATGAATGGGCGCAGGCGATCGGCGAGACGGCCGTAGAGATCGCGCGCGGGGCCTTCGAATCCGCCCATCGCGCCGCCCACGTAGATCGCCGCCGCGGGCGCGGTTGCGCACGGGTGCAGGATGCCGCGGATCTCGCCACGGCTCGTGCCGATCATCACGCGCAGGTTGCCGTCCGGCTCCGGGTGCGCAGCGACCTGCGTAATCGTCAGTTCGAGATCGGCGTCGGGCGTGACCGAAGCCTCATCGGAGAAGTCCATCGGGAAGCGTAACACCACCGGGAAGATCGGTCTCGCGCCGCGCGGCGTACAATACGGACGGCATGGAAGCAGAGACCCCATCGGCCGAGATCACCGAGCTTCGAAACGCGATCGCTTCGATGTACGACGGCGTGCGCGGGCTTCTGGCGCGGTTGCCGGTCTATGACCGCGCGCCCGGTACCGAGCGTGAGCGCAGGCTGAGGCAGGCCATCGGGCGGCTCGTGATATCGCCGTTTCGCGACGCACGCGTTGCGCGACGCCTTGCCGACGGCCACGCCGGTGCGTCCTTCAGCCCCGGGCGCCTGCTCGATCTCATCGCCAATTGGCGACTTCAGCGCGTGCTGTCGCGCGCGACAAGACACGATCTGCTCGCTGCGTGGGAGAGCGGGTTCAATGAGCTGTTCTCCAGCCTGAACGATGCCGCCGAGCTGACGCTTGCCGATGCAGACCGCAACAGCGGCCGGGCCCGGGCGATCACGCACCTGCGCGGCGCTCCGGAACGGGTCGACGAGCGCGCGGCGGAGGTTCAGCGCCTGGTTGAGGCTCGATGAACCTCGTCGGCGGCGCTACGCCGTGATACCGCGCTCCTTGAGCGACGCGATCGCTGCGGCGTCGTAGCCGATCGAGGCGAGCACGTCGTCGGTGTGCTGGCCGACGACCGGAGCGGTCGAGCGCACGGAGCCGGGCGTATCGGAGAGCTTCGTGCCGATGCCGAGCGACTTGATCTTGCCAAGCGTCGGGTGGTCGACTTCAACGACCATATCGCGAGCGACGTTGTGCGGATCTTCCAGCGCTTCGGCCAGCGAGTACACCGGGCCGACGCAGATGTCCGTCTGCTTCAGGATCTCGAACCACTCGCCGCGCGTCTTGGTGGCGAACCGCTGTTTGAAGTACGCCGCCATCTCCGCGCGCTTCGACGCATCCCACTGATGCGGGATGAACTGCTCGCACTCCATCGCCTTGCAGAGGTTGACGAAGAAGTGCGGCTCCAGGCTGCCGATGCTGATCCACCCGCCGTCGCTGCATTCGTAGACGTTGTAGTGCGGCACGGAGCCGTTCAGCATCGTGCCGCCGCGCGACGGCGAATCGCCGCCCATGAGGACGTTGCCGACCATGCTCGCCAGCAAGTACAGCACGCCGTCAGACATCGCAATGTCCACGTACTGGCCGCGGCCCGTGCGCTCGCGCGCCATCAGCGCCGCGAGGATGCCGTACGCCGCGTGCATGCCGCCGCCGGCGAAGTCGGCGATGATGTTCATGGGGATTGCCGGTGGCGCATCGGGCCAGCCCACCATGCCGAGCGCACCACCGACCGAGATGTAGTTGATGTCGTGCCCGACGAGCTGGCTGTACGGGCCGGTCTGGCCGAATCCAGAGAGCGAACAGTAGACGATGCGCGGATTGCGCTTGCTAAGCGTCTCGTAGTCCACGCCGAGGCGTTTCACGACGCCGGGGCGGAAGCCTTCGAGCACGACG
>JANXYW010000055.1 GCA_025355835.1 Chloroflexota bacterium | reverse complement strand
GTCGGGCACACGGAGATGATGCAGCGGCTGGGGGATGCGCGCGGGCGCGACGTGCTGCGCGAGCACGAACGCATCACGCGCGATCTGCTGAAGACGCACGGCGGCGCGGAAGTGAAGACGATGGGCGACGGGTTCATGGCGTCGTTCGGGTCGGTGACGTCGGCGGTGGCGTGCGCGATTGCGTTGCAGCGGGCGTTTGATGGAGCCCTCACCTCGCCACGGCGAGTCGATGACCGGCCCTTCGGGCCACCCTCTCCCTCAGGGGGAGAGGGACGTGGGGACGATGAGCGCGTTGCTATTCGCATTGGGCTCAACGCTGGGGAGCCGATTGAGGAAGACGGGGATCTGTTTGGGGCTACGGTGATCCTTGCCTCACGCATCGCGGCGAAGGCTGCGGGTGGCGAGATCCTGGTGCCGGATACGGTGCGGGGCCTGTTGTCGGGAAAGAACTTCCTGTTCGCGGACCGCGGCGAGTTTGTGCCGAAGGGGTTCGACGAACCGATGCGGCTGTACGAAGTGCGGTGGCGCGAATGAGCGATCCGAAGATTCGCTACGCCAAAAGCGCTGACGGCACGAACATCGCGTACTGGGCGATCGGCGACGGTGACGGGCGTCCGCTTGTGTACGTGCCCGTGATGCCGTTTTCCCACATTGAACGGGAATGGGCGATCCCCGAATGGCGGCGGCGCTACGAGCGGCTCGCGGCGGGGCGCCGGCTCATCCGGTATGACACGCGTGGGTTCGGGTTGTCGGATTCGCACCCGACGGATGTGACGACGGCGGCGCACGCCGACGACATCGAGGCCGTGCTCGATGCGCTTGCCATCGACAAGTGCGATCTGTTCGCGCCTGGTGATGCGGGCTTCGCCGCGATCGAGTTCTGTGCGCGCGCGGGGGAACGCGTCGGGCGGTTCATCCTCTGGGGCGCGTACGCTAACCGCGCTTCGTTCGTCAACCACCCGAAGATCAAATCGATGCACGCGTTGTGGGATGAGGATTGGTTCCAGTACACGGAACTCGCCATCAGGACGGTACTGGGCTGGAAGCATCCGGAACGCGCCAGCCAACTCGCGGACTTCTATCGGGCGGCGGCCTCTCCGGAGTCACTACGAAACGTGACCGGGGCAACGTACGGCTTCGACCTGACGGCGCTCTTGCCGAGCATTCACGTGCCGACGCTGGTCGTCGCCGTTGATGGCGCCTGGGTGGACGTTCAGGACGAGGCCCGCCGATTGGCGGCCGGTCTGCCGAACGCGGAACTACGAACCGTGCATGGCGAGACTGGCGGCATATTCGACTTCTACGACGATGAGGATGCAGTCGTGACCGTCGTCAACGAATTCCTCGGTGGCGGCGCGCCGGTGCAGGCAACATTGCCCGATGACCTTACCCGCGCACCCGGCGGCCCGCGAACCATCCTGTTCACCGATATCGTCGGGCACACGGAGATGATGCAGCGGCTGGGGGATGCGCGCGGGCGCGATGTGCTGCGCGAGCATGAGCGGATCACGCGCGATCTGCTGAAGACGCACGGCGGCGCGGAAGTGAAGACGATGGGCGACGGGTTTATGGCGTCGTTCGGGTCGGTGACTTCGGCGATCGAGTGCGCGATTGCGTTGCAGCGGGCGTTTGATGGAGCCCTCACCCGGCCCTTCGGGCCACCCTCTCCCTCAAAGGGAGAGGGACGTGGGGACGATGAGCGCGTTGCTATTCGCATTGGGCTGAACGCTGGGGAGCCGATTGAGGAGGACGGGGATCTGTTTGGGGCGACGGTGATCCTTGCTTCGCGGATCGCGGCGAAGGCTGCGGGTGGCGAGATCCTCGTGCCGGATACGGTGCGGGGGCTGTTGTCTGGGAAGAACTTCCTGTTCGCGGACCGCGGCGAGTTTGTGCCGAAGGGGTTCGATGAGCCGATGCGGTTGTATGAAGTGCGGTGGCGGGTCGGGGTCGCCGGAGGAGGCGAGTGAGCATGGAACAGCAGATCCGGTATTGCAAGACAAGCGACGGCGTGGATATCGCCTACACAACGCATGGCGAAGGGCCGCCGCTGGTGATCTCGCCGAACATCCTCGTTCCGCACCTGCAGATGGAACTCGACTACCCGCGCAATCGCGCGTTCTACGAGCGGCTGTCCCGTCGCGTGCAGGTGGTCCGCTACGACCGCCGGGGCACCGGCATGTCGCAGCGCGACGTCTTCGACTTCTCGGCCGAGGCGGGCGAGCGCGATCTGCTCGCGGTTGTCGATCGTCTCGGACTCGAGCGGTTCGCGCTGTACACGCACGTTGTGGCCGGAGACGCGCCGCTGGCGTTCGCGGCGCGCCACCCCGATCGCATAACAAGCCTCGTCTGGTGGGTCGGCTTGAGCGCCGTCCTCACGCCCGACACCCTGCGGCAGCTCGACGCGATGAGCTCTCTCATGGAGTCCGAGTGGGAGCTCTACACGAACGTGGTCGGGCGGCTGTTGTACGGCTGGAACGCGCCGGAAGCGGCCCAGTACGGGGAGATGGCACGCGCAGGAACCACCCCGGCGGTGCGAAGGGCGGGGAGCGAAGCATTCAGGCGAGCGCGGGCCGCCGGCTTCGCTTCACCCGAAGAAATACGCGCGCCGACCCTCGTCGCGCACCTCGGCGCCTCACAGGTCTCCGCGAGCGCCGCCCGGACGATCGCCTCGGCGATCCCGACGGCGCACGTTATCGCGGTGCCTGGCGACGCGCTGAAGATATCAACGTTCATTGAAGACAACGAGGTGCTGATCGCCGCCATCGCTGACTTCGTCGAGGCGACGGCGCGCGATCCCGGCGCACCGGTGCACGCACCCGAACTGCAGCTCGGCGCGATGCGGGCGATCCTCTGGACTGACATCGTCGATCACACACCGATGATGCATCGCCACGGCGACGCGAAGGGCCGCGAGCTGCTGCGCGAGCACGAGCGCATCACGCGCGAGGAGCTGGCGGAGCACGGCGGCACGGAAGTGAAGGCGATGGGCGACGGCTTCATGACCTGGTTCTCGTCCGCGCAGAAAGCGCTCGAATGCGCGGTCGCGCTGCAACGCGCGTTCGCGGCGAGGAACGCCTCGGGCGCGGAACCGCTGCTCATCCGCGCAGGTCTGAACGCCGGCGAGCCGATCATCGAGGACGACGACCTGTTTGGTACGTCCGTTATCGCTGCGTCGCGCATCTGCGGCCAGGCAGCCGGAGGCGAGATCGTCGTGTCGGATGTTGTGCGGCAACTCGTCGCAGGCAAGCGCTTCATCTTCGCCGACCGCGGCGAGGTGGCGCTCAAGGGCTTCGAAGATCCCGTGCGGCTGTCAGAAGTGCGGTGGCAGGAGTAAGCCAGTCCGGACTGTTCCCGCCCGTCTTCCTCTGTGAAATCGGTGAAATTTGTGATTCCAACGGCTTTTCTCGTCGCGTGCTGCGCTTTCGTCAAGCGAACGCAACTTCGCAGCTCATCTCCGCAAAGCATCGCGTCAGTCATACTTCTTTAGACGCAGTTCCTTGAGATGCAGTTCCTTGTCGTGCCAGTGGAGAAGGGTCGGGGTTTGATGCGGATCGTTGTTACGGGAGCCGGGGTTGCCGGGCTCATCTCTTCGCTCTTTCTTGCGCGCGACGGGCACGATGTTGTGCTGTTGGAGCGCGATGCTACGCCACTGCCCGAGACCGCTGACGCTGCGTTCACGTGGGATCGCAAGGGTGCGGCGCAGGTGCGTCACCCGCACGCGTTCCTCGGCCGGCTCCGCAACCTCCTGCGCGACGATCTGCCCGACGTGCTGGCGGATCTGATCGCCGCCGGCGCGCACGAGGTGCGTTGGGCGGACTTCGCACCCGAGACGCTCGACGATCGCACGCCGCAGCCGGGCGACGAAGATCTGGCGCTGATCGCGTGCCGCCGCACGACGTTCGAGTGGGTGCTGCGCCGCGCGGCTCTGCGGACGGAACGCGTGCAGCTGCGCGACGGCGTGAACGTTACCGGCTTGATCACCGAGCCGAACACTATTGCGCCGCGCGTCACCGGCGTCCAGACGTCGGCCGGAGTGATCGAGGCGGACCTCGTCGTCGATGCGGGCGGCCGCCACTCCGCAATCCGCACGCTGCTCGGCGACATCGGCGTCACGTTTCCGGAACAGAAGCACGACACCGATATGGCGTACCTCTCGCGCTTCTATCGGTTGCTGCCCGATGTCGTCGAGCCGGACAAGCAGGCGTTCAACGGCGGCACGACAGGCTACCTGGGCTACGGCGTCTTTCGCGGCGATAACCGCACGTTCTCCGTCACCATCGCCGTCGGCACCGATGACACCGAACTGCGCGAGCTGATCGACGCCGACCGCTTCGACGTTGCGGCCGCTCTCCTTCCGGCCAGCCGCCCTTGGATCAATCCCGCCGTCTCCGAGCTGATTGCGCCGATGCACGTGATGGCGGGCACGATCAATCGCGTGCGCGATCTTGTCGTCGATGGCCGGCCGCTCGTCCTCGGGTACATCGCTATCGGCGATGCGCTGATCTGCACGAACCCGTTGTACGGCCGCGGCTGTTCGCTCGGCAGCGTGCACGCACGTCTGCTCGTGCACGCGCTGCGCGAGCATGGCGGCGACCTTGAAGCGCTCGCGCTGCGCATGCACGACGATGCACAGCGCGAGATCGTTCCGTGGTACAGCGCCAGCGTGACGCAAGATGACGCCGCGCGTGCGGCGCGCAAAGCCGATCCCTCGCAAGCCATGAGCGGTATTGCTTCGATCCTCACGGAAGGCCTGCTGCCGCTTACGCGCATCGACGCGCTGGTGGGGCGCGCGTTCTTCCGGATGGTGAATTTGCTTTCGGCGCCGGATGCGCTGTTTCAGAACGCGGAAGTGATGCGGCGCGCGCTTGAGTACTGGCAAGCGCGCGATACGCGACCGCCGGAGCCGATGCTCGGCCCGCCGCGCGAGGAGTTGGTTGCGGCGCTGACGGCTGCG
>JANXYW010000051.1 GCA_025355835.1 Chloroflexota bacterium | reverse complement strand
ACGATGTCCAGATCGTAGCTGTCCGAGCGCTCGCTGAGTGCAAGAAGCGCTACTTCGGCGCTCGAGCCGATGTTCATTTCGTGGATCGTGCGGCCCAGTTCCGTCGAGATGGGGTGCGACATCTGCTCCGATGTGGCGCTCATCGCCTGCAGCAGGCCGAAGCCGGCCTTCAGCGCGTTCGACATCATCGTCAGCGCCTCCGGAAGCTGCGCGTTGAGCTTCGACACCCGCGCCGACCGGCGGTGGTTGCGGTAGAACTTCGGCAGGTTGTAGCCGATGAGCGCGCCCGCGCCTGCGACAAGGAACGCGAGCAGCCCTGGGATGAGGAACACCGGCACGATGGCGAACATCGCAGCTAGCGCAAAGCGCATGACGATGTATTCGCCCGGCCGCAGCGTCATGTCGGCGCGCTCAAGTTCCTGCGCCAGCTTTTCGCCCATCGCGCCCGGTGCCAGGCCGGAGAACAGGCTCTTGGCCGTGCCCGATGCGCGCAGCGCTTGCGGACCGGCCTCCACGACGGATGTTCCGGACATCAGGCCTTCGAGACGTCCGCGGACGTTCGACGATGCGACGGTGTTGCCGTAGAACGCGAACATCGTCACGACGACTGTGGCCATCACGGAAAGAGCGGCGACTGCTGCCAGGTAATCGAACATATTAGAATCCTGTTGGCGTGAACATGTCCGGCGGCAGGTGAATGCCGGCAACTTCAAATTTCTCGGCGAAGCGCGGGCGGATGCCCGTCGTCTTCAGCTCGCCGAGGACGCGTCCGTCGGTGTCGATGCCCGTCTGCTCGAAGCGGAACAGGTCCTGCATCGTCACGACCTGGCCCTCCATGCCCGAAACTTCGGCGACGCTCACGACTTTGCGTGTGCCGTCCGGGAAGCGCGAAATCTGGATCACCATGTGAATGGCGGACTGCATCTGCTCGCGAATCGCCTTCACGGGCAACTCGAAGCCGGCCATCAGCACCATGTTTTCGATGCGCGCGAGCGCGTCGCGCGGCGTGTTCGCGTGGACGGTGCCCAAAGATCCTTCGTGGCCCGTGTTCATCGCCTGGAGCATGTCGAACGCTTCCGGGCCGCGAACCTCACCGACGATGATCCGGTCGGGCCGCATACGCAGCGAGTTGCGCACGAGGTCGCGTTGCGTCACCTCGCCTTTGCCCTCAAGAGAGGGCGGGCGCGCTTCCAGCGTGACAATGTGCCCCTGCTGGAGCTGCAGCTCCGTCGGGTCCTCGATGGTGACAATGCGCTCGGTATCGGGAATGAACGACGACAGCGCGTTGAGCATCGTCGTCTTACCGGAACCGGTACCTCCGGAGATGATGATGTTCAATTTCGCCTGCACGCACGCACGAAAGAACTCCGCGAGTTCGTTCGTGAGCGCGCCGGTGGCTACCAGGTCGCTGAAGGTCATTTTGTCAGCACGGAACTTCCGGATGGTGATCGTCGGGCTCTTCGGGGCCACCGGCGGGATGATCACGTTGACACGCGAGCCGTCCGCAAGACGGGCGTCCACCATCGGCGACGACTCATCGACGCGGCGGCCAAGCGGCGCCACGATGCGCTCGACGATGCGCATGATGTGTTGGTCGTCGCGGAAGCGCACCGAACTCAGGTAGAGTCGGCCTTCTTTTTCGTAGAAGACGGTGTCCGGGTGGTTCACCATCACTTCCGAGATGGTGGGGTCGCGCAGCAGCGGCTCGAGCGGGCCAAGGCCCAACACCTCATCGGCGACTGCCGAAACAAGCTCGTCACGGGTCGTGCCGACAATGCCCGGCATCTCCGCCGCAATCAACGTGCGCGCTGCCTGCTCGACGGCTTCGCGTGCCTTTTCCTTGCCCAAACCCTCCAGCTTGTTGGGGTCCAGCTCCTCAATAAGGCGCTGGTGGAGCGTGAACTTCAACTCGTTGAGGGCAACGACGTTCTGTGAGAGCTGGCCGGGCCGCGAGGCCGGATTGTTCGCGCCGCCGCCGCCCGTGACGCCGCCGGGCTGGATCTTTCGTGCCTGCCACTGGAACTGAGTCATTGCTACGTTCTCCTACGTTCGGTGATCAGGCGGATCGGCCGAGAACCCGATCCAGGAAACCCCGCTTCTCCTGCTGTGTGCCAGTGAGCGCATGCGCAAGTTCGATGATCGAGCGCGAAACACGCGCGTACGGCTTTGCGACAACGATTGGTTGGCCAAGCTGCGTGCTGCTCGAGACGCTGAGATCGTGCGGGATGCGCCAGAAGACGTCGTACTCCAGCACGCGCGACACATCTTCCTCGCGGAGGCTGTTCGCCGCCGTCGAGTGGTTGATCATCAGCTTGACCTTGTCCTCGGAGACGCCGGCAGCGCGCAACATCTCCAGCGCAAGCGCCGTGTCCTTGATGCTCGCGATATCCATGCTCGTCACAAGTAGGATCAGGTTGGCAAGCTCCAACGTGGCCGCGATCAG
>JANXYW010000033.1 GCA_025355835.1 Chloroflexota bacterium | reverse complement strand
GACGCACGCCGCATGCGTGACATGCTGTTCGAGCGCGACAAGCTCGGTGTGCAAGTTCCGCAATTCCGCGATCCGCCGCCGCACCTCGACCCGCTTCGTCGCGATGCGCTGCGCCAGCTCGGGCGCGAACGCGCTGCAGTCGGACGCGAACGCCTGCTCGACGAATATCTTCGCCTCGGGCAAGCTGAGCCCGAGCGTGCGCGCGTTCCGCAGGAGTCGCAGCCTCCGCACGTCGCTCGGACCGTAGATGCGATACCCGGACGTGGTCCGCCGGGCCTCCGGCAACGCGCCCTCCGCCTCATAGAAGCGAATCGTCTTCGCCGAAGTGCCCGTCTCGCGGGCAAGCACGCCGATCGTCAGGCTCTCGTTCATGGTGACAGGGTAAACCTTCCATCGACTGGAAGGTCAAGCCGTTCGTTGACGACGCCGTAGAGAACAGCATGTGGCACAGCCGCCCTCGGCTGTGAGTCGCCCGTTTCACCACCAGCGCTCGCCATCAGCACCACCGTCGCCTCCTCTCCGCCGGGCGAGAGGACCAGCGCGAAGCGCGGAGGTGAGGTCACCACAGCATCAACCAGGCAGACCTGCGCTTCGCTTCGCCACAACCACGAACGAGTTCAGCCGCGTCTTCATCTCGCGCACCGTGACCTGAAACGCGCGGAGTTTGTCCTGGTCGCTCCCGTCAACCGCAGCCGGGTCGACGAAGCTCCAGTGGATGCGCTCCGGCGCGCCGGGGAACACCGGGCACTCCTCCGCCGCCGCATCACACACCGTGATCACGTAGTCGAACGTCTGATCCTCGTACTCGGTCACGCTCTTCGATCGCTGGCCGGCCATATCGATGCCGAGCGGCTCCAGCACACGCACCGTGTACGGATTGACGCCCTTCGGGTGCGTGCCGGCGCTGAAGACATCGAACGCGTCCCCGGCCATCTGCTGCAGCACCGCCGCGCCGATGATGCTGCGCGCCGAGTTGCCCGTACAGAGAAAGAGCACGCGAATCTTGCTCACGCGTTACCTCGAATCGCCTGGTACGTGAGCGCGCCCAAGATCGCGCCGATCGGCGGCGCGACGGCGTACAACCACAGCGCGTGGAACTGTCCCGAAACGAGCGCGGGGCCGAGCGAGCGAGCGGTGTTCATCGATGCGCCGGAGATTGGCCCGCCGAACATCGCCTCTAACCCAACCGTGCCGCCAATCGCGATCGCTGCGGCCTGCCCGGCCGCGCGCGTGTCGGTGGCCACCGCGATGATCACAAACATCAGGCCGAACGTGAGGATCAGTTCGAGCCAAAACGACTGCATCATCGACCCGGCCGGCTGCGTCGCACCAAGATCGACGACATCGCCGAACATCATCCGTAGCACGACGGCGGCGCCAATCGCGGCTGCGAACTGCGCGAGCCAGTACGGCGCAACATCGCGCAACGGAAAGTGTCGCGCCGCAGCGAACGCCAGCGTGACGCCGGGGTTGAAGTGGCCGCCCGAGATGTGGCCGACGGCGTAGATCATCACCATGATCACGAGACCGAACGTCGCGGCAACGCCCACATGCGTGATCGCGCCGTGCTGCGTCGCGTCGATGACGATCGCGCCGGCGCCGGCGAACACGAGCGCGAACGTGCCGACGAACTCAGCTCCAAGACGGCGTGGCAGCGAGACCGCGTTGTTCACAGCGCGATCACGTTCTGCTTCAGCCACAGCAGCGCGTCGCGGCTGAGGCAATAGCCGGAACGCGGCCCCGGCCCGCACTGCAAGATCAGCCCCGCCTCCTTCAGCACACGCAGGTGTTCCGAAACGGTCGACTGCGCCAGTTCGACGTGGCGCGTCAGATCCATGCAGTTGGCGTCGCCCGCCTCCGCCATCGTGCGCACAAGGTCGAGCCGAACAGGGTGCCCGAGCGCCCGAAGCATCGTCGCAAGTCTATCGGTGTCGAGTGTGGTGGCGGTCATATCATCGCCATATTACGATGGATGTGATGGCGCTGCAAGACCATGCGGCTTCACCGTAGGGGCGGACCTGTGTGTCCGCCCCCGAGTTGAGGTGAAGGTCGGATTCCGCCGGAAATCCTCAGTGCTAATCGGCCCCAAGCTGCGACTGGCAGTACGCGTACAGCGCGTCATACACCGGCAACTCCGCCGCCAGCTGCTCGTGGTCGTCCGCATACGCTGCTTGAAAGCCGGCGGCGATCGCTTCGAGCCCGCGCGACTCGGGCGCCAAATCCTTCGCCGCTGTGTCGGCGCCGCGAACGATGAGGGCCATTTGCGTCAGTGCGGGATCCGTGAGCGCGTACTTCGCGATGATCGCGTCGAAACTGCACTCCAGCCCGTGGTGGCCAAGCTCGGCGTTCGGCACATCGTACGGCGTTGCGCCTTCACGCTCGGCGACGGCCGTCACCTGATCGCCCGGCACGTACAGGAACTCGGCCGACGAATCGACGAACTTTCGGATCAGCCACGGACATGCGACCCGGTCGACTTTCGGATTCGCGCGCGTTACCCACTTCATGGTGTCGCCTCCTTCGCCGATGAGGCCGAAGTCTAGCGCGGAGCGACGCCACGCGCAGCCTAGCCGGCCGCACCCGCAATAGCGGCGGCAGGCTTGGCCTGCGACGCTGACCCGATCGCATCGGCAACCTCCATCGCCGCGGCGAGGGTGATCAGCGAGAGATCGTACGGGATGTCGCGCGAGTCACCGGCGAAGTACAGGTTGTCGACCGATGCTGCCCGCAGCGGCACCATATTCTTCCTGTTCGCCGGCGTCTGCCGCGCGCCGACCACCTTCGCGGTCGGCATCGTACGCTCGACGGCGATCGCATCGCGCCAGCCGGGGAAGTGCAGATCGAGCCCCGTGACGAGTTCGGCCTTGCGCCCCGCGAGCAGCGTCTCATCAGCCGCTTCCTCCGGCGAGAGGTACGCCATCGCGTGCAAGAGTTGGCCTGTCGCGGGCGCGAGGTCCGGCGTCGTGAACGAGTGCACGCTGTAGTAGAGGTCGCGCTCGATATCAAACACGAGCGCGAGGTTGTCTCGCACTTTGCGGCTGAACCCGATGTCCATGCAGAGCGCGCGGACATCGACGAGGGTCTCCCACTGCTGCAACTCCGTCCGCAGCGGCGAGCCATCCGTGGCGAGCGCAGGCGCGTCCTGCGGCGGCAGCGTGCAGACGAAAGCGTCGGCCTCGTACCGCGCGTCCGCCGTCACTGCCGCGACGATCCGGCCATCGGCCACTTCGAGCCGATCGATGCGCGTCCCCGTGACCAGTGTGCCGCCATTCGACTCAAGCTCTTCGATGAAGACGTCGTACATCGAGCGCCAGCCACCGGACATGTAACCGACGAAGTCCTTCGCGAAGAGCACCCGCTTGAAGTGGGCGAGCATCCAAGCGGCGTCAAGCTCGCCCGACGGCCGCGTGTACGTATTAACGGTGCCAAGCGCCAGGGCGAAGCGGCGGACGGCGGGGGCGTTGGTCTGAGCATCCACCCACTCCCGCCACGTCGTGCCCGGCGCGACGGTCGCGGGCTTCGCCGATTTAAGGGCGAGCATGAGCTTGACGACCTGCATCCGCTCGCCCAGTGAAAAGAGCTTCGTCGTCAGCACCTGATGCGGCTTCGCGCCCATCACAGCGAGGCGATCGCCATCGGCCCAGTAGGCACGCATGTTGTCCGGATACCCGCACTTCGGCACAGGCCGGCCGAGGCGCGCCATCACGTCCGCGAGGATGCCCGATTCCGGGATGTACATCGCGTGCGGGCCGTAGTTGAAGGTGAAGCCCTTCTCCTCGTACGTGTACGCGCGCCCGCCCGGCTGATTGCCCTTCTCGATGACGGTGACGCGCTTCCCCTGCTTCGCCAGCAGCGCTCCCGTGCTGAGGCCGGCGAGTCCGCCGCCGATGATCACCACGTCGCTCTTCATCCTGCACGTCCTTTCTTGCCGAAGACCGCTTCGGCGATCACGTCGATCGGCTCCCGATCGTACTCTTCGTCCATCATCGCGCGGGTGAAATCCTGGTACTGTCCGCCGGGCGTGCCAGGCACCAGCGGCGTGTTGCCGTGCGCCTGCACGAAGCGCACCGTGCGCTTCATCGCCTTGTACGAGGCGGCGCACGTCTCGCACGTAGCCAGATGCGCTTCGACGCCGGTGCGCGCGGCATGCGGCAGTTCATCGGCGAAGAGGTCTGACAGCAGTTCGTCGATCTGATCGCACGTGAGACCCGTCGCGGTAGGGGCACGGCGCGACGTGCCCGCGTCCAGCGCATCCGCCTGGCCAATCGGAGCCGCCTCCGTAACAGACGCGTCTGTTGCAGATCGAACGGTAGGTCGCGCAGAGGGCACGCCACCGCGTGCCCCTACGGTTGGCGCCTTCTTGTGCTGAATGCGTGCCGCGACGATGCAGCCCGTGCACTCGTTCTTCTCATCGATGAGTGCGCATCGCGTCTCGTACACATCCGTCATCTTCTTGCGCGCGCGATGCAGCTCGGTCTTCAGCGACGCCACCGACGCCCCGATCGAGTTCGCCGCTTCTTCGCGCGACATGCCCATCTGATCGCACATGACGATCGCGGCGCGCTGCTTTTCCGGCAGCGACATCGTGATGCAGTTGACGCACGTCGCCGCGACTTCCTTCACCTCGGCCGCGCGCTCCGGCGACAGGTAGAGGTTCTGCTCCATCTGCTGCACAAGCTCGCCGTTCTCGCGGAACCACTGCCAGCGCTTGTCCAGGTCCCACGGCTTCTTGCCGCGCTGGCTATCCAGGCAGGTGTTCGTGGCGATGCGGAACAGCCAGGTCGAGAGCGACGCGCGCAGCTCGAAGTTGGCGATGTGCGTGTAGGCCTTGAGCAGCGTCTCCTGGACGAGGTCTTCGGCCTCTTCGTGCGAACCCGTCATCTTGTAGCAGAGGCGCTGGAGTGCCTGGCGGTGCTCCTCGGCGAGCAGCCCGAAGGCGTCCTTGTCGCCCGCCCGAGCGCGCTCGAGCAGTGCGAGCGGTGTGTCCGGCATCCGGTCATCCACGCCCTTTCCCCTTTCACTGAGTTAGACGCGCGCCCGTACGAAAAGGTTACATCGGCTTCGGGAACCACGGATTGCGCGGATTTCACGGAAGGGTGGAACCGCAGATTACGCCGATTTCGCAGATAGAGGACGGCGCTCGGCGTCAACTAGACACGCCGCCGCACTCAGCTTGCTGCACCTTGACGCGCGGCTATCGCATTCTCCGCCACACCCGAGTACGCTCGAATGGATGAGGATTAGCGTTGCGCTCACGCCGAAGCTCCTGCACGAGCCGCGGCAGCA
>JANXYW010000445.1 GCA_025355835.1 Chloroflexota bacterium | reverse complement strand
CGAGATCAAGATCAGCTATCTCGCCGGCGTGCGCGGCGGCGTACTGACGTGCAACACCGACATCATCAAGCAAGGCCGTAAAGTCGTCTTCCTCGAATCGAAAGTGACCGACGACCGCGGCAAACTCGTCGCCACCGCCACTGGCTCCTTCGCAATCATCGCCGCAAGCGAGCGCGGATCATGAAACCAGATCGCGGCGACGCCAGCAGAGTGGCCCAGCCGGCCCCGGGTGTTGGGGCCGACGTGGCACAATCATCGCAATCGACGATCACTGGAGTGGCACAGCCGTCCCCGGCTGTGAGTCGCGCGCAACCAGCGAAAGAGTCATATCGCAGAGACCTGCCTCACCTACAGCGCCCCGGTGAAACATTCGCAATCACTTTCGCGACGCGCAATCGCTGGAAGCTACCGGAAGCGGTTCGGGGCGCAGTCCTCGACCGTTGCGTCTACGCGCACGGAACGCGGTTCGAGCTTCATGCGGCCGTCGTGATGCCAAATCACGTGCATCTGCTCCTCACTCCTAACAACGACAGCGACGGCGCCACGTTTGGGTTGAGTCAGATTTTGAACAGCATCAAGGGCGCATCGTCGCACGCAGTGAACAAAGCACTGGGACGATCTGGCGCAGTTTGGCAGTCTGAGTCGTTCGATCACGGGCTGCGCTCCGAAGACTCGCTTCGCGGTACCGCCGAATACATCTGCGCGAATCCATTGCGCGCGGGACTCGTTGCGAGCGAGGACGACTATCGGTGGTTGTGGCGCGAGTGGACCGAAGGCGCGTCTTTGGAAGCGAACGGTCGATCTTGAATCGAAGCAACTCACAGCCGGGGACGGCTGTGCCACTCTGCATTGTGCGCAACGATCGCGGCAACTCGGCAGATCGAAAGGACCACCATGGCCACCATCGTTAGCGTTCATGCACGCGAGATCCTCGATTCGCGCGGCAATCCGACTGTTGAGGTGGATGTGCGGCTGTCGGATGGCGCGCTCGGCCGGGCGGCGGTGCCTTCGGGCGCGAGCACGGGCGAGCACGAGGCCGTCGAGCTGCGTGACGGCGACCGCAAGCGCTACGCCGGCAAGGGCGTGCTGACGGCGCTCGTCCACGTCAACCGCGAGATCGAGCTGGAAATCATCGGCATGGACGCGGGTGACCAAGCGGGCCTCGATCGCAAGCTCTGCGCGCTCGATGGCACCCCGAACAAAGAGCGCCTCGGCGCGAACGCGATCCTCGGTGTGTCGCTGGCGAACGCGCACGCCGCCGCGGCCTCGGCCGGTCTGCCGCTGTGGAAGTATCTCGGCGGCCCGACCGCGCGCCGCATGCCCGTGCCGATGTTCAACATCCTCAACGGCGGCAAGCACGCCACCGACTCCACCGACTTCCAGGAGTTCATGGTGATGCCGCTGGGCGCGCCGAGCTACAAAGAGGGCCTGCGCTGGGCGGTCGAGGTCTACCACTCGCTGGCGAACGTGCTGACGAAGATGGGCCACCAGACCAACGTCGGCGACGAAGGCGGCTTCGCGCCGTCGCTCGGCGGGAACGAGCCGGCGATCGACGTGATCCTCGAAGCGATCGCCGCCGCGGGTTACGAGGCGGGCAAGGATGTCGCAATCGCTCTCGACCCGGCCTCCAGCGAACTGTACGACAAGAAGCTCGACCGCTACGTGCTGCCGAAGGACGGCCGCTCGCTGACCAGCGAGGAGATGGCGGCGCACTGGGCAAGCTGGGCCGCGAAGTTTCCCATCGTCAGCATCGAAGACGGCATGGCGGAGGACGACTGGCGCGGCTGGGCCCTCCTATCGCAGAAGATCGGCGACAAGGTGCAGCTCGTCGGCGACGATCTGTTCGTCACGAGCACCAAGCGCATCGAGCGCGGCATCCTCGAACGCTCGGCGAACAGCGTGCTGATCAAGGTCAACCAGATCGGCACCCTCACCGAAACGCTCGAGGCCGTCGCGATGGCATCGAGCGCCGGCTGGACATCCGTCATGAGCCACCGCAGCGGCGAGACGGAAGACGCCACGATCGCTGACCTGGCCGTCGCCACCGGCTGCGGCCAGGCGAAGCTCGGCGCCCCCGCCCGCTCCGACCGCACCGCAAAGTACAACCAGCTGCTCCGTATCGAAGAAGAGCTCGGCCGCACAGCAGACTACGCCGGCTGGTCGGCGCTAAAAGTGCGGCGGTAGCGCTACTTGGTCGTTATCGCAGCGCCGCGAGACGCGCGCGTCACGGCCTCCGCCTCCACGCGGAAGGTTGCGAACGCTTTCGGTAGCGGATGCTCCTCCGCAGCGGCGAGCCGCGCGAGTCTGGTCTTGCCGACCTTGGCATTCAGCAGCGCTAGCGCGCGGATCAGCGGGTTCGGGCTCTGTAGCGAAATGATGAGGGCGGTGTGCAAATATTCAAAGCACGATTGGCGGAACCATCGCCCGTAGTACCCTCCCGGGTCGAGATCCCCGGGATCGTAACGCGCTCCGAACATCCGCGCGGACACATGGTCGTCAAAGCTCGCTACTTCGATCCCATCAATCGTAATCCATCCGCGTCCGTAAGCGCCGCCGAAGGAACTCCGCCTGTAGGTCGTGCTCTCGACGGCCACACGATGGCGTATCGGCTCGGCGAACGTAGCCTCCACAAGCTGTCGTACCTTACTCCATCTCATGACCGCCAGAATAGCGGATCACGGAAGCTTCCATGGCGAGGTCGCGGGCCTTTGGCCCGCACCAGTGCGCGTCCCTCTCCCCCTTGTACAGACCGGGGACATACTGGACGGACGTACGAGGACATGCTGGACACTTTTCGGGCAGCGAAGGACTGCCTGGAAGGAAGGTGCAGAATGCCCTGGAGGGAGACGTCTGTGGAACGAGAACGAGGGGAATTTGTCCG
>JANXYW010000425.1 GCA_025355835.1 Chloroflexota bacterium | reverse complement strand
CTGCGCGACGCAGCGCTCCGCGCTCGCCGCGACCTCGCGCTCGAAAGCGACGGCATCGATCGGCTGATGCGTACTCAGGGCGATCATCATCGTCACGAGTTCGGGCGTGCGCGGGAGGCTGCCGGCGTGCGTGGTGAGGATACGGTTGGTGCTGCGTTGCATATGCGGAAGGGTAGCGAGGATGAGGGGACGGAACCACGGATTTCGCGAATGAGGATAAATTCGGGCCGGGATTCAGTGGGTGAACGAGCACCTCGCCTCCGGCCTTCGGCCACCTCCTCTCCACGACGTGGAGAGGAGCGTGATTCGAGCTTGCGGTGCGATTCCTGTGAGGTTGGTGCCGTGCGAGCGCGGGCGCAACGGGTTGCGCCCCTACGGTGAATCGGGCCACTTGTTGGTATCGCCTAGCGTTTATCCTGCGCGCGCGACCACGTCCGCATCTACGTGCAGGGTGCCGTCTTCCAGTGTGTAGAAGAGGCGCTTAAAGGGGATGCCGAGTTCGCGGAAGCGGGCGCCGCCGCCTTCGTGGCGCTCAACAACCGTCATGACTAGCACGACTTCGCAGCCGGCGGCCTGCGCTGCTTTCGTCGCCTGCATCGCTGCGCCGCCTTGCGTGACAGCGTCTTCAACGATGGCGACGCGGCGGCCGGCACGGATCAATGGCGAGCCATCTTCGGTGGCGGCGGCGCGCATACTCGCGAGCGCTTCCGGGCCGTGATCCTTCGCTTCGGCGCGCCCGAAGAACGTCGGCAGGAGATGGCCGCCATCGAGCGCGGAGCGCGCGACTGCATCGGCGATCGGAATGCAGCCGGCCGCGAGCCCGCCGACACCTTCCGCGTCCGATTCAAGCACGACGGGCGCCATCAATTCGCCGATGATCTTTGCGTAGCGAGGGTGCAGCGTCGCGCCTTTGAGATCGCAGTAGTAGTTGCTGTAGCCGCCGGAGTTCAACCGCACCGGCTGCGCGTGCCGCGTGATGCAATGCCGCTCGATGGCGGCTTTCAGCACGTTGATGTCGTAAGCAGTTACAGACATACGGCGCTCCTCCGTTTTGTGATTGGTCGTGTGGCACAGCCGCAATGCCTGTACGGTTCGGCTCCTAGCGTTTGCTTCGCGCGCCGACGGCAACGCGCTTCTTTGCCGGCGGACCTGCTGACAATCTGCCGCGCATGCGGGATCCGACTGCCGTCTTTACCTGCGGCTTCTTCGCTTTTGCGGAGAGCTCGCGCGGCACGAACTTCGCATCGACCTTCATCTCCAGCGCATTCGCTACGCGCACGAGCGTTTTCAGCGTCATGTTCTCTTGGCCATCCAGCAGCTTCGTCACATAGGCGCGCGATGTGCCGAGCCGCTCGGCGAGGTCGGTGCGGCGTACGCCCTGGTCGATCATCCGCTTGACGATGCCTTCGGTAACGTCGAGGAGGACGCCATAGAGTTCGAAGTCGGGGTCGTGGCTCGTCTCGAGCTTCTCGATTTCACGGCGAAGTCGTTCGACGGAATCCATCAGCTGCTCCTCGACTCGATGTATTCGGCTCGCAGACGCTGCGCGCGCTCCAGCTCTCGACGCGGGAGCTTCTGTTGCTTTTTCGTGAATCCATGCGTCAACACTATGATCCTCGAACCGTCGACGAAGTAAAGAAGGCGAGTCTGGCCCGACTTTAGCTCCCAGATGTGCGCGTCGAGTTTCCGGTTCTGCTGGACGTTGGCCGGCGGTCCATCATTCGATACGCGCACCAACAGTCGCAGAAGCTTCTCTCGCGCAGGAGTGGCTAGCGCGGCTATGTGCTCGGCCGCCGCGCTCCGACCATTCCGGCAAATCGCCAGTATGGTCCAGACATCCCGCAGAAAGACCGTCGCTTCAATGCTCATATTAACCTACAGGTTAACTTTTCTGCAACCCGCAGGCGTCAGTCGAACAGCGATTTCTGCGGCGATGGCGTCGCCGGCTTCGGCTCCAGGCCGAGGTGCTCGTACGCGAGGCGCGTTGCGGTGCGGCCGCGGGGGGTGCGCTGGAGGAAGCCGAGCTGCATG
>JANXYW010000162.1 GCA_025355835.1 Chloroflexota bacterium | reverse complement strand
GGCGTCAGTTCTGCCGCTGGTTCACGATCGAACGCGCGCAGCAGCGCGAAGCCGATGTCGAGCATCGATTCGATGCTGCGCTCGTCCGTCGTGAAATCGCTGATGCAGTTGAGGCCCGGGATCGGCGCGTCGGATGTGATGGCGAGAGCGCCCCGCATATCGCGATATTCGCCCCAGCCCTGCGCCGTCCGCAGCCGGGCGTTCGTGATCATCCTCAGTGGCAGCGCCGCATCGAACGCCATGCGCTGAGTGTAGCGTTTCGGTCGGTGGGGGTTGTCCACAGATTTCACAGATGGACGCAGATGGATGGGCGGGAAAGCACGGGACCCACGGCCCGGGGGGCGCGCCAAAAACCCTCTGCGCTCTCTGCGGCTCTGCGGTGAACCCTGGCCGCTACAGCGCTTCTTTTTCCAATTCGAACGCTGTGTGCAGAGCGCGGACGGCGTCCGCGACGCGATCTTCCGGCACGATGCAGGTGATGCGGATCTCGCTGGTCGAGATGATCTCGATGTTGATGCCGGCGTCGGAGAGGGTGCGGAACATGCGGGCGGCGTAGCCGGGGGCGCTCTGGATGCCGGTGCCGACGATGCTCACCTTACCCATGCGTTCGTCTGCGACGACTTCCTTCGCGCCGATGCGCTTCGCGATCTCGTTGACGTGCGGCAGCGCGCGGGCGAGGTCGTCCCTCGCGAGCGTGAATGTGAGGTCGGTGAGGTTGTCTTCGCTGGCGTTCTGGACGATCGTATCGATCGAGAGATGCGCATCGGCCAACGGCTGGAAGATCTCCGCCGCGACGCCGGGACGATCCGGTACGTGCCTCAGCGTGATCTTCGCAACATCCCTATCGTGCGCGATGCCGCGTACCCGGTTGAAGCCTTCCATATCCGCGCCTCCGTGAATCAGCGTGCCCGGCGCGTCCTTCGTGCTGTGCGCCACCAGGATTTCGATGTTGTAGACGGACCCGATCTCGACGGCGCGCGGCGCCATCACTTTCGCGCCTTTGCTCGCCAGTTCCAGCATCTCGTCGTACGAGATGTCTTTCAGTTTGCGCGCCTCGGGCACAATACGCGGGTCGGCGGTGTACACGCCCTCGACGTCGGTGTAGATCTCGCAGCGGGCGTTCAGCGCCGCGGCGTATGCGACGGCCGTCGTGTCCGAACCGCCGCGTCCGATCGTCGCGATATCCAAATCTTCCGTCAGGCCCTGGAACCCCGCGACGATGACGACGCGCCCGCGTTCCAGCTCTTCGCGCAGCCGCGTCGGCTCGATGGCGAGGATGCGCGCGCTGCGATGTACGGAGTCGGTGCGCATGCCAGCTTGCGCGCCGGAAAGGCTGATCGCATCGACGCCCATCGCGTGCAGCGCCATCACCATCAGCGCGCTCGATTGCGTTTCGCCCGTGCTGAGCAGCACATCCATCTCGCGCGCTTCCGGGTGGTCGGTGATCTGCTTGGCCAGCGCGATCAGATCATCGGTCGTGTCGCCCATCGCGGAGACGACGGCGACGACGCGATCGCCGGCGTCGGCGCGGCGCTTGATGCGCGCGGCGACGTTCTTGATCTTCTCGGCGGACGCCACGGAGGAGCCACCGTACTTCTGTACGACCAGCGACATGCTTGTAGCCTCGGAGAGCCGCCCGCGGTTGGCGAAAGGGCGGCGCGAGGTGATCCTAGCGAATCTGGTGCGGTCGCGGAATCGGACGGGTTGGAACAAGGATTTCACGGATTGCACGGATTGGGTTGGGGTGAGGCCGGGTTGGGGAACAAGGATTTCACGGATTGCACGGATTGAGTTAGGCGGAAGACGTTCGCGCAGGCGATCTGTAGATTTTGCGGCGAAGGTTTGGCTTGCGTCGGTCCGGCTCTGCCGGACTCACAGCCGAGGACGGCTGTGCCACCACGCTTCGCGAATCTCGCGGCATACGCCATCCAGCCTCCTCCGTGAACTCCGTGTTCTCTGTGGTGGATCATCGTGCTGCGAAAACCGCACCGATCCCTTCTGGCG
>JANXYW010000408.1 GCA_025355835.1 Chloroflexota bacterium | reverse complement strand
GTGCGAGCTATCTACGGCGCTACTCGACGCCGTGGCACTTCTTGTACTTCTTGCCGCTGCCGCAGGGGCAGGGCTCGTTACGGCCGACCTTTTGGGCGGCGACGACGGTGTGGCCGCCGCCTTCCATCGGCTGGTTGGTCGAAAGGTTTTTTGGTGGCGCTTTCACGCCCGTCGCGGCTGCCAACGCGCGCTGCGCGCGCTCGTTCTGGGTGAGGCTGATCGGCGCGGGCGCGGCGCCGGTGCCGTTCGTCGATGTCTCGGCGACGCCCGGCTGCGATGCGATCGTCATGACCGGCTGCGGCGCCGGCTGCGGCGTGCCCGCCAGCTCGACGTGGTAGATGGCGCGCGTCACCTGGTTGCGGATGTTCGCGAGCAGCTGCTGGTACATATCGTGCGCTTCGCGCTTGTACGCGACCAGCGGATCCGTCTGGGCGTACGCCTGCAGCCCGATGCCCTGGCGCATGTCGTCGGTCGCCGTCAGGTGCTCGACCCACAGTGAATCGATCGACCGCAGCATCACCATGCGCTCGAGCGCGCGCATGATCTCGCTGCCGAGTTCTTCTTCTTTGTCTTCGTACGCATCGTCGGCGAACTGCGTGACGGCGTCCAGGATGCCGTCCGGCGTCATCGTCGCGAGCGCCGCCGGCGTGAACTCGTCCGATAGCCGGACGATCGAATTCACCTCCGCGATGAGCGTATCGAGATCCCAGTCTTCGCTATCGCTGCCGGGCGTGTGCGTGTCGACGACGGTGGTCAGCTCCTGATGCACCATATCGAGGATGTTGCTCTTCAGGTCGGCGCCTTCGAGCGTCTTGCGGCGCTCCTTGTAGATGACGTCGCGCTGCGTGTTCATCACGTCGTCGTAGTCGACGACGTGCTTGCGGATGTCGAAGTTGTGGCCTTCGACCTTCGTCTGCGCCGTCTCCAACGCGCGGCTCACCCAGCTGCTCTCGATCGGCATGTCTTCTTCCATGCCCAGCCGCGCCATCATGCCCGGCAGCCAGTCGGGAGCGAAGCGGCGCATGATGTCGTCTTCGAACGAGACGTAGAAGCGCGAACTGCCCGGGTCGCCCTGGCGGCCGGAGCGTCCGCGGAGCTGGTTGTCGATGCGGCGCGACTCGTGGCGTTCGGTGCCGATGATCTGCAGGCCGCCGACTTCGACGACGCGATCGTGCTCTTCCTGCCACTGCTCGTCGGTGCGTTCGTCGGGCTTGCCGCCCAGCACGATGTCGGTGCCGCGGCCGGCCATGTTCGTGGCGATCGTGACGCCCGCGTAGCGGCCGGCCTGCGCAACGATGCCGGCTTCTTTCTCGTGCTGCTTGGCGTTCAGCACGCGGTGCTCAATGCCTTTCGTCTTCAGCAGATCCGAGAGGTACTCCGACTTCTCGATCGACACGGTGCCGACGAGGACCGGGCGCCCCTCCTGCTGTAGCTCCTCGATCTCTTCGGCGACCGCTTCGAATTTCGCGCGCTCGCTGCGGTACACCAGGTCGTTGGCGTCGTCGCGCACCATCGGGCGGTGCGTCGGGATGACGACGACTTCGAGCTTGTAGATCTTGAAGAACTCCTCGCCTTCGGTGGCGGCGGTGCCGGTCATGCCGGCGAGCTTGCCGTAGAGGCGGAAGTAGTTCTGCAGCGTGATCGTTGCGTACGTGATCGATTCGTTCTGGATGCGGACGCCTTCTTTGGCCTCGATGGCCTGGTGGAGGCCGTCCGACCAGCGGCGACCGAACATCAGGCGGCCGGTGAAGTCGTCGACGATGACGATCTCGCCATCCTTCACGACGTAGTCGACGTCGCGCTTGTAGATCACCTGCGCCTTCAGCGCCGCTTCCATGTAGCGCGTCAGGCGATAGTTCTCGGGTGCGTAGATGTTGTTGATGCCGAGCAGCCGTTCGAGCCGCTCGACGCCGTCTTCGGTGAGCAGCACCGCGCGCTGCTTCTCGTCGACGGTGTAGTGCTCCTCGACGTTCAGTTGCGGCGCGACGCGCGCGAATGTCTGGTACTTCGCCGCGCTGTCTTCGGCCGGGCCGCTGATGATCAGCGGCGTGCGCGCTTCGTCGATGAGGATGTTGTCGACTTCGTCGACGATAGCGTAGTGCAGTTCGCGCTGCACGCAGCCGTCGAGCGCGACGGCCATGTTGTCGCGCAGGTAGTCGAAGCCGAACTCGTGATTCGTGCCGTAGGTGATGTCGGCGTAGTACGCCTCGCGGCGGGAGCAGGGCTTCAGGTGCTCCATGTTCTCGATGTCGTTCTGCTTCTCCGTCGCGAAGAGGAACGCCTCCTCGTGCTGGAGGACGCCGAGCGACAGACCGAGCGAGTCGAACACGGGGCCGTACCACTGCGCGTCGCGCTTGGCGAGGTAGTCGTTGACGGTGATCAGGTGCGCGCCCTTGCCTTCGAGCGCGTTGAGGTAGAGCGGCAGCGTCGCGGTCAGCGTCTTGCCTTCGCCGGTCTTGAGCTCGGAGATCTTGCCCTGGTGCAGGACGAGCGCGCCGATGAGCTGGACATCGTACGGGCGCTGCCCGACCTGGCGCCGCGCCGCTTCCCGAACTGCCGCAAACGCTTCCGGCAGTAGGTCATCAACGGTTTCGCCTTCGGCGATGCGTTGGCGGAACTCGTCCGTCTTCGCGCGCAGCTCCTCGTCGGAGAGCGCCTCGAAATCGGGTTCCAGCGCGTTGACCTGCTCCACGAGGGGAAGGTACTTCTTCACCTCGCGCTCGTTGTCGCCAAAAATCTTGCTGAACAGCTTCATGGAATGCCTTCGCGATTCTTCCGTATGCGTCTTCCAGTGTAGCGAACGGGCGCGGGCGGGGTTATTAGGGAAAGGTTGTAGGTGGAGGGGAGGTGGATAGTGAATAGTGAATAGTGAAAGGAGGACGACGGCGGGGTGAGCTTGTCATCCTGAGAGCTTGTGAAGTTATTCCGAAACTGAGTTCGATTGGTCGAATTTCGAATCTGTGATACAACGCGAATCGAGCGCGATCGGTATTTCTTCACAAGCTCTCAGCATGACAATAGCGCGATCCTCCCTCTCAGCCGGGCGGAGAGGGTCGGGGTGAGGTCGCCAGGCGCCCGCGTTAGAACCACCGACGCCAGCGGAAGTAGCCGCCCAGCGCGATCAACGTCAGTACCATGCTTGCCAGCATGCCGACGAAGCCGCCCGTAATGTCGTACTCCGGGATGGTGTGGCTGAAGTTCGTGCCGTAGATGCTGGCGATGAGCGTCAGCGGCAGGAATACGACGGTGACGACGGCCAGCGCCTTCATCACTTCGTTGATCCGGTTGTTCACCGAAGACAGGTAGGTGCTGAGCGCGCTGTCGCCCAAGTCCCGGATGGTGTCGATCATCTCCTCGACGCGCACAGTGTGGTCGTAGATGTCGCGGAAGTACATGATGGCGTGCGGCTGCACGAGGTCCGGGTACTCGTTGCGCGAGATGCGATTCATCACGTCGCGTTGCGGCAAGATCGAGCGCTTCAGGCGCTGCGCGTTGCGCTTGAGCAGCAACACCGCCTCCAGCGTCTCGCGTCGGGGATTGTCCAGCACTTCCTCTTCGAGTTCCGCGACCTCCTCATCGAGTTTCTCGACGATCGGATGGAAATCGTCAACGACGACGTCGATCAGCGCGTGCGCAAGAAACGCCGCACCGCGTTGCAGCACCAGCGAATGCGCATCGGCGCGGCGGCAGACGTCATCTACCGCGTGCACGGGCGCGCGGTGCACGCTCACGACGTAGTTGGCGCCGATATACAGATTCAGCTCGCTGGTCGAGAGGACGTGCGCCTTTGCATCGTAGTGGACATCGTGCACGATCACGAAGAGATACGCGCCGTAATCATCGACTTTCGGCGGGTCGATCAGCGTGTTGTAGCAGTCGTCGATCGTCAGCGGATGGAAGTCGAAGATCTCGCGAAGGATGTGCTCGCCGTCGTCGCGCCCATCGGCGGCCACATCGATCCAGAGCAGCGCGTGCGGTTCGGCGATCGCGGCGCGGATCGCATCGTGCGTCAGGCCCGTGTGTGCGGTGCCTGCGGGATCGTAGTAGTACGTTCGCACTTCGGATGGCGCGACGGCGCTGTCGGCTGCCACTTACTGGAACAGCGCCCCGACGGACTGGCCCGTGTGGATGCGGGTGATCGCTTCACCCAGCATGGGCGCGACCGTGAGCACCGTGATCTTCGGATCCATCTTCTCCGGCGCCAGCGGAATCGTGTCGGTGACCACGAGCTCCTGGATGTCGCTGCCGCAGATCTTTTCGACGGCATGGTCGGAGAGGATGGCGTGGACGCAGGCGGCTGTGACGCTCATGGCGCCGCGCTCGAGTGCGAGGTTCGCCGCGGCGAGGATGGTCCCGCCGGTAAGGATTTCGTCGTCTGGGATGATCACGTGGCGACCGGCAACGTCGCCGATGAGCGCCATGGAAGCGATGCGTTCCTCGTTGCCCATGCGTTCCTTATCGACGACGGCCAGCGGCGCGTCGAGCAAGCGGGCGAGATCGCGCGCGCGCTTCGCGCCACCGACATCAGTGGCGAGCACCGTGACGTTCGAGAGGTCGCGCTCTTTGAAGTAGCGCCCGAGGATGTAGAGGGCGGTCAGTTCATCTACAGGGATGTTGAAGAAGCCCTGAATCTGGCCAGCGTGAAGATCGACCGTGAGGATGCGATCTGCGCCAGCCGTCTCGATGAGGTTCGCCAGCAGGCGCGCCGTGATCGGCACCCGCGGCTGATCTTTCTTGTCGCTGCGCCCATAGCCGTAGAACGGGAGGACGGCGGTGATGCGACCAGCCGACGCGCGCTTGAACGCATCGATCATGATCAGCAGCTCCATGACACTGCGGCTCACCGGCGATGAGAGCGGCTGGACGATGAAGACGTCCTTCGATCGCACGTTTTCCATGACGCGTACGAAGATGTTCTCGTTCGAGAACTCGAAGACCTCGCACTGGCCGAGCGGCATCTCCAGCGAACCGCAGATGGCGTTCGCGAGCGCCGGGTGGGCGTTGCCCGTAAAGATGCTCAGATCCTGGTACTGGTACAAGGTGCCTCCGTGCCCTGCGGACGCCGCTCCGTGATCCGGCTGTGCCGCCGCAATATACCAAGGCGTCGCCATAGTTTGGGGAGCCAGACGATCATGCGCCGACGAGCATTGGGTGGGAGGGCTTTGTGCGTTGAGCGCGCCCTACGAGGTGGTGACGCTGCCGTCGTTGAGGGTGACGATGTCGGGCTTCCTGACCGTGCCCTGGGGCGTGACGATGAAGGTGCCGTTCGCGGCGCCGCCTTCCGCCAGGGTTCGCAAGTGCAGGCCGGTTGTTCCGGCCGCGATCCTGCGGAACTTGATCGTAGCGAGCACGCCGCTGGTCGATGTTGCCCCAGCATCGAACACGGTGCAGCCCAGTCCGGCGGCCCCGGTGGCGGCGGGGAGCTTCACGCAGAGCATCTCTTCGACCGACGGCGCCAGCGCCGCGCCGGGCTTGATGGCGACCGCGGAAAGGATTGCGGGATCGAAGGCCACGTAGACGTTGAACGCCACGTACGGTCGCGTCACGCCGGACAGGTTCACATTAATGCTGAAGTCGCCGCTCGCATCCGGCAGCGAGTCGATCGAGATGATCGCACCCGATGCAGCCGGCTTGGCCGCACCAGGGGTAGAGCCGTTCGATGGTGGCGCGGTCTTCGAGCCGCCATCGCCA
>JANXYW010000361.1 GCA_025355835.1 Chloroflexota bacterium | reverse complement strand
GCAACCACGAGGTTCGATACCCTGGGAAAAAAGGAGCTAGGCCGCGCCGCAATCGGGCCCGCATGTAGTCTAATCGATTTCGTTCGAATTCTCAAGATCCGCGTCCGCGGCACTTTCGCTCGACCGTCACGATCGCGTGATGGTGTGGCGGGTGGGTTAGCCCGCGAGTACAGAGAACAGGCGGCTGTCGGGTTGCCCATACCCGCGCCCATGTCGATCGCACGACCGAATCCACCCCCCATGAAGCTCTGGAGCATGCCGCCGCCTTGGGCCGCCATTGCCGGTTGCGGAACCGCCGCCTGGGTCGGTATGGGTGGAGACCGGGAGGGTCGACTACAACACCGTGCGGCCGCACGGCTCGCTCGCCGATCGGACGCCGGAGGAGTTCCGGGCGGATACCGCCCCCCTGCCGGAAGAGCGATTAAGGCCAGCAACTCTCTCACAATGAATGGAAGAACTCGGGGGCAGCTCAATAGGGTTCTGCGGTGCCCCAGTGTTAAATTCCGGCTCCGCCTGTCAAGATCGACTCGCAAGCCACGCGCGGACCTTGACGCGTTCGGGCGGGCGAGCGTAACGTAGTCCTCAGCCTCATATGCGGTCGCAAGATGACGGGAGACCGGACGATGAAAACGATTCTGAAGCGTGGCGGTTGGGTGGTCTCGGGCGCTCTGGGGCTGGCGGTCGTGATGGTTGCGGCGCGGTCCATCACGGCGGGCCCCCTCGATCCGCCCGGCCCCGTTGCGTCGACGCTACGTTCGCTTTCCGACATGGTCCCGTCGTGGAGTCGCACGCTCCCTGCCAGCGGCGGTTGCACATCCGCGCGCTTCTCCTGCGTGATGGGCGGCGGGGCGGTGCTGGACTACGAGACAGGGCTGGTCTGGGAGAAGACGCCGGCAAACGGCACGCCCGGGACATGGGACCTCGCCGCAACGCTTTGTACGTCGCTGCAGACGGGCGGGCGATTCGGCTGGCGCCTGCCGACGGCGAACGAGCTGCTGTCGCTCAAGGATCCCTCGAGCGGCGACGACCTGCCGGCGGGCAACCCGTTCAGCGGCCTCGGCACCAATCCGTTCTGGACGTCGACGACGGACCCGTTGGACAACTCGAAGGCGCGCTGGATCGCCTTCAGCCTCTTCGCCAGCAACGAGCAGACCGCGTCCAAGATGCTGTACGCGTTTGCGGGCGCCTTCTGTGTGCGCGGAGGCGTCGGCTTCGATACGCCGCCGGCCGACGATCCCACGGCGTGGTCACGCGCGTTGCCCGCGAACGACGGCTTTGACTCGTGCAACTCCTCCCGCTTCACCTGCGTGATGGGCAACGCCGCCGTCCTCGATCACGAGACCGGGCTCGTGTGGCAGCGCGATCCAAGCAGCAACACCATCGACAACTGGGCAACGGCAGTCGGCAGCTGTTACCAGCTGGTGGCCGGCGGACGGCATGGATGGCGACCGGCGACCGTGGCGGAGTTGGCGTCGCTGCTGGACACGTCGTTCGCGAATCCGGACCTCTCGCTGCCGACGGGCCATCCGTTCCAGAACATGGCCTCCACCTACGTGTGGACCGGGAGTGAGATACCGGGCGACTCGCTGAGGGCCTACTCGGTGGTGTTCCGCGGATTTGGCATCAACTCCCCAGGCGGCGTCTTTTCTCCCGCAAAAGCATCCGCGCTGCCCGTGATATGCGTGCGCGGCCCCGACGGGCACTAGCTGGCGGCGGCCGACACCGTGATTCACCGGCTCCAGCTGGGCGACGGGACGACGGCGAGGATGAGGTCCCAGCCGAATGTTACGCGCCCTGGCCCAGCACGAACACTTGGCCAGGGTGAGCAGCCGGTCGAGAACCAGAAGACCGGTCGCGACGGGATACCGGTCCGGGCTCGACGCGCCGACAGCGGACCCGCGGCCAACTAGGCCGCGTCCGCCTTACGACGGCCAACACTCGTCTCCGTGCGAGCCATGCACGATTGTGCCATCGTGACGGTGAGCACCGGACTTTTTATCGGATGGTCGTGAGGCCGGAGCCGTCGAGCGCCTTCTCTCAGCGGGCGCGCGGCGGTGTTACTCCGATATGTTCGCCCAGGGGCTCGTCGATGCGGCGGCGCTGCCGATCGGACCGACGTCACAGGAACCACAGCCCGCGTCCTGGTAGTTGAATGTGCCGCCTAGCGCCGTGTTGCGCTTGATCACGCTGCCGGCCGCGCCGGAATCGTAGAAGAACGGGCACGTGTCGTTAATGTTCCTGATCGCGACGTTCTCTTCGACGACGGCGAAGGGGCCGGAGATCCAAATGTCGGCGCAGCCGCTACTAATACTATTGTCAAACGCGTAGTTGTTCGTGATGTGCGCGCCGAAGCCCGTCACCTTCAATCCCTGGTCGGCATTGTCCGCGATCACGCAGCCGCTGACCGTCACGTTCTGGCCGGAGACGAGGATGCCGAGCGCATCTGGAGCGCCGCCCGTGACGAGGCAGTCGCTGAGACTGCTCCAAGAGGCGAGCTGTACCTGGCCGTTTCCGGGAGCACCAATGGGCCCGTTCTGCAGGACCTGGAGGTGCGCGAACTGGCTGTAGACGGCCCCGGAATAGAGGCCGCCGCCAGGCCAATCCCGGATGCCGCCATGCTCGACGGTTATTCCCGGGTAGACGTCCACGTAGATGCCCGTCAGGGCGCCACCGACTCCTTTCACGGTAAAGCCCCGAAGGTCGAGGCTGACGTTCGCGGCGGAGATGCGGATGCCGTTTTTCGCGCAGAGCGCGGGCATGGTGATGTTCTGCGCGAGCGCGTACGAACCGGATGAGGCGAGGACGATCGGAAAGCCGGAGCAGTCGGCAGGCTGATAGATCAGGTTGGCCTGGGATGGCGCGGGCGGGCCGGGCGGGTCGAGCGGGCCGCCGCGAGCGCCCGTCGCCAGCATGGCGACGATGGCGACGCCGACGGCGAGGATGAGGACGAGCAGGATCGTGTTCGTGCGGTTGGACATGGGCGTGAGCATGGGGTACTCCGTGGTCTGGCGCGCGGCTCGACGTCGGGGATGGTGTCACACTACGCCCCCGCCCGGACGCCGTCAAGCGCGATGTTGACGCCCTACGGTGGCCGTGAAGTCGCCCGATGCCGTCGCCTACACCCTTGCAACGATGAATGAGAGATTGGACGATTGTCACGCCGAGAAGCGGCAGCATTCGCCGGGCTGCGAAGTCGGTTCCAGGTCGCCAAAGCTCTTCGGTCGCGCGCTGCACAGTCGTCCTCAGCAGGCCGATCCCAGCGTGAAATATAGCCTCTTGTAGCCTAGCTTAGCGGCGGCCCATCGTGGCCAGGGTCCGCTACGGACGCTATCACAACTCATCGTGTTTGGGGTGTCACCGTCGGCGCTTGAGCGCATAGAGTTGCAACTAAGGTTGACACCTCATCCAAGGGTCTCCTCAAGTAGCAGCAACCAGAATCAAATGGGCGCGAACCTCTGTCCGCACGCTGTCCTGGCGCGCTCGCGACAATCTCCGACGTCGCGCTCAACCGATACCGCTCAACAGCCGCTCGCTGTCCCGCTGTACTTTTGCCATACCGGACTCGCTCGCGAATGCCAGCGCCTGGCGAAGCAGCGCGACGCCGCGGTCACAATCATCGGCGCCACCCCGGCGCAGCAACATCTCTCCGTAGTTGAGTTCGGTCCACGCCACCCAGGCAGCGAACCCCATCGCCGCGTTGTGCTCGAGCGCCATCTCGAAGTGTTGTTCCGCATCATTCCACCGCTCAAGCAGCGTTGCCAGGCGCCCGCTCACCCGGGCCATCGATCCGAGCGGCAGTACGGGAGCGAGCGCTGCGACGCCTGCGGCGTACGGCGCGACAGCGTCGTAGAGAGGCTGCGCCAGGGCGCGATCCGCGATCTCGGCACACGTGTCCGCCATCGTGTCGCATCGAATCGCCGCCGGCGCCGATAGAATGGCTCGTGTTCGAGACCGCGCGGCCCTTTGCAACTTTGGCCGAGTATCGCGAGGCGCGCGACGCTCTGTTCGCCCGCGTTGTCGCCGCGCTTAAGGCTGACTCGCGCGTTGTCGCCGCCTGGCTGTCCGGTTCATTCGGTCGCAACGAAGATGATGAATGGGCGGACTACGATCTCCACGTTGCTGTAGAGGATAAGGACTACCAGCCGTTCCTAGACGAACGCCCTGGGCTCTATATGCGTGTGGGCACACCGATCCTCATCCAGGCCGACGTGGAATCAGACAGCCTATCGGGTGGCCGGTTTCAGCTTGTTCTATTCAGAGGAGCAATCGAGGTTGACTGGAACATTGGCGCCCGGTCACAAGCCGTCCGCCCGCTCGCACATCGCATGCTAATCGAGCGAGCCGACCTTCCCGTTGTGGCGCCTCCAGCGATGTCGGAAGATCAACGCCGAGTGCATGCCGACAACGCTTTGACTTTCTTCTGGGCAATGGCGCCTATCGCTATCAAGTATGCGGGTCGCACGGATACTCGCCGGGCCGTCACGCAGATCGAACTG
>JANXYW010000342.1 GCA_025355835.1 Chloroflexota bacterium | reverse complement strand
ATGCGCGGCATCATCCTCGGCGACGACGCGGTGCTCGCCGGCCTCGCATCGCTCGCGACGGACCGCGCCACGCTGCGCATCGTGCTCAACACCCGCATCTTCGACGACCCGGTGCCGCTCGATGTGCGCAACCTCCCCGATGTGACGTCCGACTACGTGCGCGAGACGCTCGCCGCAGCATTCGCGCAGCACAGCATCACCATCACAGAAACGCGCTACATGGACGCCGACGAAGTCGCAGCGATCGAAACCACATGGGCGAAGAAGCTATCGCACCGCCACCCGCCGCGCTCGGTTCTAATCGGGGCAACGGTGAGGCGGCAGCAATGATCGAACTGCGGCCCGCTCAACACGCCCGCCTGCGTCCGATGTTCGCGAACTTCGGCACGCGTTTGCACGGTTGCGTCGAGGCTATCTTCTCGGGCGACTTCGGGCATGCATGGACCGACGACGCCGACGCGCCTTCGGTCGCGCTCGCCCACATCGACTTCTGGTTCATCGCCGGCGATGCAAGCGCTCCGGCCGCCGCAGACGCGCTGCGCCGGGTGCCGCAGCGTGGGACGATCGTCACGAGCGGCGGCGCATGGGACGAACGTGTGCGCTCAACGCTGGGCGGCAACATGCACGAGCGGACGCGCACCGAGATGGCCACGCCAATGCCGACGGCGTGGAACCGCGATCGTCTGCACGCGATGGCATCCGCGCTGCCCGATGTCTTCGAGATTCGGCGCGTCACGAAAAACGATGTCCACGCCTTCGCGTCGTTCGAGAAGGATCTCGTCGCGAACTTCGGTACGATCGAGCGATTCCTCGAGCGCGGCATCGGTTTCGGCGTCTGGCACAACGGCCAGTGCGTCGCCGGATGCTCGTCATTCACGCTCGCAGGCGGCAAGTTGGAGATGGAGATCGACACGCACCCCTACTTCCGAAGGCGCGGCGTTGCGCGATCGGTTGCGGCAACGATGATTCTGCACTGCCTGGACGAAGGCATCGAGCCGTGCTGGGATGCGCACAATCCGGAGTCCGCGACGCTGGCGACGCAGTTGGGATTCGTCGACCCGATGCGATACACCGTATTCGTGAAGGAGCGCGGATCCACGAGCGAGAGCGAGGGCGAATCATGAGCACTGCTGAGCCAGCGGAACTGCTCCGCCGCTTCCACGAAGCATGGGCTCCGTTCTGGAGCCGCATCGCAGCGGTCGACGCGACCGCGTCACGAACGCCGCCGTTCGAAGGTGGGTGGCCGCTCGCGTTAACACTGGCCCATTGCGCCCGCTGGGAGGTCTGGACGTACAACGCGGTCACGGTCCGCGTCACCGACGGCACAGCTCCATCGATGGCCGGCGCCGAGCACTGGAACGAGCACTGGGCCGCAGAGGATCGCGACATTACGTTGACCAATGCCCGCCAACGGCTCGGCGCATCCCACGAGCGGCTGGCCACCCTTCTCGACGCGCTGCGGCCGGATCATTGGGACGATGTCGTGCGCCGCACCGTCGACTTCTGCACGTTTCACCACTACAGCGAGCACATCAGCGACGTGCCCGCGTAGCGATGTTGCCGATCGCTCCTGACACTGAGCGTCAGCAGGCCATCGACGGGACGAACACGCGTGCTAGAATGCGATCTGAGATCGTACGACGCGGCGCTGCCCGTCTAGCCTCTAACATCCAACCTCCAGGAGACTAACCGACATGCCCCTGGACGCGATCATCGTCAAAGGCGCCCGCGAACACAATCTGAAGGACATCGACGTCACGATCCCGCGCGACAAACTCGTCGTGATCACGGGGCTGTCGGGGTCCGGCAAGTCGTCGCTCGCCTTTGACACCATCTACGCCGAGGGGCAACGCCGTTATGTAGAGTCGCTCTCAGCGTACGCTCGCCAGTTCCTCGGACAGATGGAGAAGCCCGACGTCGACTACATCGAGGGCCTCTCGCCCGCGATCTCCATCGACCAGAAGGGCGCCAGCCGCAACCCGCGTTCGACCGTCGGGACCGTCACCGAGATCTACGACTACCTGCGGCTGCTGTACGCGCGCGCCGGCACGCCGCACTGCCCCAACTGCGGCCGTCCGATCGAGCGCCAGACGGTGCAGCAGATCGTCGACGCGATCCTGAGCATCGAGCCGGGTAAGAAGCTGATGATCCTGGCGCCGATCATTCGCGACCGGAAGGGCGAGCATCTGCACGTCTTCGAAGACGCGCGCCGCGCCGGCTACGTCCGCGTCCGCGTCGACGGCCGCATCCGCGACCTCGGCGAGCAGATCGATCTCGACAAGAAGAAGAAGCACACGATCGAGGTCGTCGTCGACCGCATCATCACCGAAGCGAGCGGCGGCGACAGCGAAGGCTCCGCATCGAGCGCCAGCCGCCTCTCTGACAGCGTCGAACAAGCGCTGAAGCTCGGCGGCGGCACGGTGCTGGTAGAAATCGACCACGGCAAGCCAGAACAAAAGGCGAAGCCCACCAAAAAGCCCCCCTCTCCCCCAGTGGGAGAGGGGCTGGGGGTGAGGGGGCTGGGGGTGAGGGGCCGGCTCGAAGAGCGGATGTACTCCGAGCACTACGCCTGCGCCTTCGACGGCACGAACATCGGCGAGCTGGCTCCGCGCAACTTCAGCTTCAACAGCCCGCACGGCGCGTGTGCGGACTGCACCGGCCTCGGCGTGAAGATGGAGATCGATCCGGCGCTTGTCGTGCCGAACGTCAGCGTGTCGATCGAGCAGGGCGCGATCGTCCCGTGGTCGCGCGCAGCCGCGACGAACACGTGGTACATGCGGATGCTCGTCGCTGTGGCGAAGAAGCACGGCTTCAAGCTCAACGTGCCCGTCAAGGAGATGAAGCAGAGCGATCTTGATCTCCTGCTCTACGGCGACGACGATCCAATCACGTTGAAATACACCGCCAGCGGCGGACACACGAACAAGTGGGACACGACGTTTGAGGGCGTTATCCCGAACCTGCAGCGCCGCTATAAGGAGACCGACTCCGACTACATCCGCACCGAGATCGAGCGCTACATGGCCGCCGTTCCGTGCCATGCCTGCAAGGGCGCACGACTCAAGCCCGAAACGCTGGCCGTGACAGTAGCGGACCTCAACATCCAGCGCGTGACGTCGATGGATGTGCGCGAGGCGGTCGACTGGGTCGAGCGTTTGTCCGGCGAGGACACGCCGCTGAACGAGCGCGAGCAGATGATCGCACGCCAGATCCTGAAAGAGATCCGCGAGCGCCTGCGCTTCATGTTCGATGTCGGTCTCGACTATCTATCGCTCGACCGCACCGCAAGCACGCTCTCCGGCGGCGAAGCCCAGCGCATCCGTCTGGCGACGCAGATCGGTTCGAGCCTGATGGGCGTGTTGTACGTCTGCGACGAACCGAGCATCGGCCTGCACCCCGTCGACGACGAGCGGTTGATCAAAACGCTCGAGCGGCTGCGCGACCTCGGCAACACGGTGCTGATCGTCGAGCACGACGAATCGATGATGCGCGCCGCCGACCACATCGTCGATATGGGCCCGGGCGCGGGCGAAGGCGGCGGCCGCGTCGTCGCCGAAGGCACGATCGACGACATCATGGCGTCCGAGGAGTCGATGACCGGCGCCTACCTCAGCGGCCGGCGTCAGGTGCCGCTGCCGGAAACGCGCCGAGCCGGCACCGGCCACGCGATCCGCATCGAAGGTGCGCGCGAGAACAATCTCAAGAACATCGACGTCGAGATCCCGCTCGGCAAGTTCGTCTGCATCACCGGCGTCTCCGGTTCCGGAAAGAGCACGCTGATCAACGACCTGCTATACAAGCGTGCCGCGCAGGATCTGTACAACGCTCGCGATCGCGCCGGGAAAGTTGACGCGATCCGCGGCCTCAACTACATCGACAAAGTCGTGGACATCGACCAGTCGCCGATCGGCCGCACGCCGCGCTCGAACCCGGCGACGTATACAGGGCTGTTCACGCCGGTGCGCGAAATGTTCGCGTCCGTGCCGGAGGCGCGCCTGCGCGGCTACAAGGCCGGCCGATTCTCGTTCAATGTGAAGGGCGGCCGCTGCGAGGCATGCTCCGGCGATGGCTACATCGAAATCGAGATGCACTTCCTGCCGGACGTGACGGTGCCGTGCGAAGTGTGCAAGGGCAAGCGCTACAACCGCGAGGCGCTGGAGATTACGTTCAAGGGCAAGAGCATCGCCGACGTGCTCGACATGACCGTCGAGGAAGCGCTGTCGTACTTCGAGAACGTCCCCGGCGTGCGGCGCAAGCTCGAGACGCTGCATGACGTCGGCCTCGGCTACATCCGCCTCGGCCAGCCTGCGACGACGGTATCGGGCGGCGAGGCGCAGCGCATCAAGCTGTCGACGGAGCTATCGAAGCGCTCCACGGGAAAGACGCTGTACATCCTCGACGAGCCGACGACGGGGCTCTCGTTCGAGGACACGCGCGCGCTGCTCGTCGTGCTCCAGCGCCTCGTTGATGGCGGCAATACCGTCGTCGTCATCGAGCACCACGTCGATGTGATGAAAAACGCTGACCACATCATCGACCTGGGCCCCCTGGGCGGCGACCGCGGCGGCCGCGTCATTGCCGAAGGCACGCCGGAAGAGGTAGCGCTCGTCGAACACAGCTTCACCGCGCAGTACCTGCGCAAAGTGCTACCGCCGGAGCGCCTGGCAGCAGCGAAGCGCGAATCCACCAGCACGAAGAAGCCCGCAAGAGTGGCACAGCCGTCCCCGGCTGTGAGTCGCCTCAACAAGAACGGCGCCACTAAGAACGGCGCGGCCGAGAAGAACGGAGCACAGCCGCCCTCCGCTGTAAGCGCCGTGAACAAGAACGGGGCGGCCAAGAACAAGAACGCCGTGGCAGCCTCAAAGAACGGTCGCACGAAGGTCGCCGCAGCAAAGTCGCGCCGATGACGAAGGCCGAACTACTCGCAGCGATCCGCCGCGACCGCGCGACGCTCGACACGCTTGTGGCGTCTCTAACCGAGGCGCAGATGATCGCGCCGGCGCTTGACACGGGATGGTCGATCAAGGACGCGATCGCGCACATCAGCGCTTGGGAAAGCCGCTGCGCCCGCTGGCTCGAATTGGTCTCACTCGGCGTGACGCCGGATCGGCCCGAGGTGAACGATGTCGACGGCGCGAACGCCCGCGACTACGCCGCGGCGAAGCAGCAGCCGCTGAGCAGCGTCCTCGCTAGCTCGCGCGACGCGCATGCGGCGATGGTCCGCTCGGTCGAGGCGCTGTCCGAGGCCGATCTGGCGGACGAGGAGCGTTTCGGCTGGCCCACATGCCAAATGGCGAGCAGCAACAGCGACGAGCACTACCGCGAGCATGTCGAACAGATCCAGGCGTGGCTGACGCACAAGGGCGAGTGATGACGAACGTGCCCAAAGCGATCCTCTTCGATCTCGACGGCACCCTGCTCGACCCATCGGACGCGACGCTTGAGGCCGACTGGCACGCCAGCCTGCTCGAGTGCGGTGACGGCTCGTTCGATGTCGGCAGTCTCTTGCCGCACTTGCACGAGATTCGCATCGGATTCTGGAAGGATGCCGGGCGCGCCCGCCGAGGGCGGACGGATCTCACGTGGGCGCGAGAAAGCATTGTGCAGGACGCGTTCGCGCGAATCGGCGTGACCAACGACGATCTCGCCACACGCATTGGCGCCAACTATCACGCGCGCCGTGAGGCAGCCATGGCGCTCTTTCCGCGCGCGATCGAGACGATAGAGCACTTCCGCTCGGCCGGCGTTCGCACAGCGCTCATCACGAACGGCGGAGCATCCGGGCAGCGTGGCAAGGTCGAGCGATTCGCGCTCGCGCCGTACTTCGACTGCGTCGTCATTGAGGGCGAATTCGGCGTCGGCAAACCGGACGAGCGCGTGTTCCAGCACGCGCTCGCTGCGGTCGGCTGCGACCCCAGCTCAGCATGGATGGTCGGCGACAATCTCGTCGCGGACATCGAGACGCCCCATCGCCTCGGCATGCACACCGTATGGGTCGACGCGGACGCGCGCGGCCTGCCCGCATCGGCGGCCGTGCGCCCGCATCGCACCGTGGGCTCGATTGCGGAGTTAGTCTAGGCTCTCGCAACGAACGCACGCCTTCGGAGGAGCGCTACACTAAGCTCATGATTGACGTCGGAGTCTTCCATGTCATCAAGAGCAGCATTCTCTACGAACTGCAACAGGACGAGGACGGCAGTTTCGCGATCAACGTCCCAGCGCTGCCTGGATGCATCAGTGTCGGTGACTCGATCGAGGAAGCGCTCGCGATGATTCAAGAAGCAATGGTGCTATGGCTCGAGGTTGCCCGCGAAAAAGGCTATTCGTTCCCCGCACAGTTCGATAATGTCTAACTTCAACTAAGGCACCGCGCAGCACCCGCCATCCACCGCCCGACAAGCCGCCTACGCCGGCATCTCCTCCGCAGCGTTCAATTCCTCGATCGCGGCGGTCGCCCGCGCAAGCCACGCGTTGAAGAGCTTGAGTCCGCGCTCGTTCGCGAAATCGAGCGTGCCGAGCGAGATGACGACGTACACGAGCACGTACAGCGACATTCGGCGGTACTCACGCCAGCACTGCTCGAAGCTGTAGTCCGTCACGCCATTCGCGACGAGCGTTTCGTGATAGAGCTTCAACAGTCGATCTTCGTTCGCCTTGCGTATCGGCGCGTCGAGGCCGCCGCACAGCAAGTATGCGACGTCAAAGATGCCGCGCCCGCGGCAGGCGATCTGCCAGTCGACTACCGACAGCGGATCGCCACCCTGCGGCGTCGCGAAGAACAGATTGTCCGTCCGGTAGTCGCCGTGAATGATCGTGTGCGGACGATCCGAGATCGATGTCTGTAGCTTGATGATGCGCGTGGAGATCGCCTCGGCGGTCTTGCGCATTTCCGGCGTCAGGCGGTCGCCGAAGTTCTGGATGAACGGCTCCCACGCCTGCTGGTACGCCCCTTCTGCGGACTGATGCACCGGCGCGTCGATCATCGGCAGCCACGCTGCCAGCTCTTCCAAACGTGGATGCTCCCACCACGCCGCGTGGAACTTCGAGATCTCGCGGATCGCCAGTTCGGCTTCGTCCAGCGTGCAGCCTTCGGCGTGATCGCCGACCCGCGCCGGCGCGAGATCTTCGATCAGCAAGATGTACTCCTGCGTGTCGCGATTCATCGCGCTGAAGTAGCACTTCGGCGTTCGAAGTTCGATCTCTTCCGCAATCTCGTCATAGAAGCGGATCTCACGGTGGTAGAAGTCGAAGAGATTGCCGATGTGGCGCCCCATCTCGCCCGCCGCAGGAAACTTGGCAACGAGTGACGCAGGCGCGCCCGGCTCCTGCTTGTCGTACGTCAGCGCAACCAGCGCAAGCTGGCCGATGAAGCCCGAGCCCTCGCCGATCACCTTCGGCTCGATCTTCGTGACCGTCGCTTCTTTGATGACGCCCGTCGACCGCAGGGCCTCCGTCATCCATGCAGCGGTGAGGTCCTGGGGTCCGGCGGGAATCGTCGTTGTAGTGGTCACGCTCTCTCCTTCGGCACGTCGACTGGCAGAGCCGCCGACATCGGCGGCTCTGGAAGATTCGCTGCTACTACGGTCAACGTTCCATCATAGATCAGCCTCGACCGAATGCTCAGAACCAGTCCGGGCAGAACGGCGCGTACGCCGTCCGCCACATCGCATCCCAGAGCGCCAGCGGCGCATCAGGCGCGGCGTCGGCACGGCCGAAGCGCACGGCAAGCGACGGTGACACCTGCCCGAACAGCAGCTGCACCAGCGCGGAA
>JANXYW010000250.1 GCA_025355835.1 Chloroflexota bacterium | reverse complement strand
CTTCTTCCGCGATTCGGTTGCGTTTCGGGCGCGGGCGCAACAGGTTGTCTCCTGCGGCGACCCGTCGGGCGCCCCTACAGCGGATCGTGCATGCGGCTGGACATCCACGGACAGTTGGCTTGGTGCGAACGGTGCGGACGGACCTGAAGGTACGTCCCTACGGCCTCGCTCGACATTGTTCTCGCGGGAACAGACAGTCGAGGGCGGCTGCGATCCGTCGGCGTTTCGGATTGCGGCTACGATCCTCGCGAGCGGGCGCCGCGTTGAGTTGCTGCGCGCAGCGCCGGATCAGCTGTGGTTGAGGATGAATAGCACCGTTGGCAGCACGAGCGCGGCGGCGAGGATGAGGGATATCGTCGCGACGAGCCACGGCGGGAACGACCAGCGGCGCGGTTCGGGCTCCCACGTGTAGCCGTGGGCTTCCGAGAGATCGTAGTCGGGATCGCCGGGGCTGATCTCTTCGTCTTCTTCGTCGCCGGGGGGCGGTGCGTCCCACTCGTTTGGCATGATGCCTCGCTGCGCTACTTGAGCACGCGCTGGAAGAGCGCGAGCGAGCGATCCCACGCGTCCTTCGCCGCTTCTGGGCGGTAGCTGTCGCGCGTGTCGTTGAAGAACGAGTGCGGCGCGCCGTCGTACACCTTCACGATCGCGTTGCGGTCGCTGCTCTTGAGGTTGGCCTCGAACTTCTGGACGTTTTCGAGCGGGATGCCGCCGTCGTTCGCGCCGAAGGCGCAGAACATCTCGGCCTGGATCTTCGCCAACTCCTCCGCAGGCGGCTGAAGGCCGGCGTAGAATGGCGCGGCCGCAGCGATGTCGGGCGACGCGGCGGCGAGCGCGAGCGTCAGGCTGCCGCCCATGCAGAAGCCGATGCAGCCGACCTTCTTCGGCGCGACTTGCGGCAGCGACTGCAAGTACGCCAGGGCGCCAGTGAGATCCTTGATTGCCTGCTGGCGGTTCATGTTCATCACGAGCTTGCGCGCTTCGTCGGGTTCCGTCGCAAACTCGCCGTGATAGAGATCGGGAGCTAGCGCGACGAAGCCCTCGGCGGCGAAGCGGTCGGCGATGCTCTTGATGTGGTCGTCGAGGCCCCACCACTCCTGGATGACGATGACGGCGGGGTGCGGACCGGGGCCATCGGGCTGGGCGAGGTGGCCCATGCCGTTGACGCCGTTCGCGGGGAATTCGACGGATGCGGTGGTGATCATGGGCGAGTCTCTCAGTCTTTCGGTCGCTCGGTCTTTCGGGAGGCTAGTCAGCATCTCAGCTTGTCAGCCGGTGGGCTGTAGGTAGTGTGAGCAAACGCGATGCTTCGGGGAAGCACGATCGCCTGGGGCCGTAGGGACGCAGCTGTAGCTCCGTCCTGGTACGCGTGAAGTCACGTGACGAGGCGTTTGAGCAGGGCGCGCAACTTTGGCGTTTTCTTCAGCGCGGCGCGGAGTCCTTCGAGCGAGTCCGCGCTATCGAGCATCATCGGGCTGCGCTGGAAGCGGCCGTCGAGGCTGTAGTAGCAGAAGCGCAGTGCATACGATTCGGGCTCGCCTGCATACTCCATGAGCTGGATCGATGGCTCCGTGTACTTCCCCGTGAACGCTGCCTCTTCGACGATGTTGCCGCTTCCCCAATGGAACTCGAACGTTCGTGGAACGGGACGACCGCGTCTCGGCGGCGGTGTCTTAGCGATCGGTTTCTTTGCGGTTGCCATGGTGGAACCTCCTTCGCGACTCGTACGCCGCACGGGGCGCACAGGCGTGCGCCCCTACATTTGTGCGCCGCACCGGGCGGACACACAGGTCCGCCCCTACATTTGTGCGCCGCACCGGGCGGACACACAGGTCCGCCCCTATATTTGTGCGCCGCACCGGGCGGACACAGGTCCGCCCCTACATTTGTGCGCCGCACCGGACAGACACACAGGTTCGCCCTTGCGACGAACGCGCGATCAGCTGATTCGGCTGACCGGCTGACCGGCTGACCGGCTGACCGGCTGACGCGCTGACTAGCTGACCAACGCTTCTGCTACCTCGCCGCGGAACTCCTGGTAGCAGCGGGCTACGTTTGGCGTGATGCGTTCGGCCTCGGGCCATTCGGCGTACTCGCCGAGATCGATGCTGCGGACCGCCTCTTCTTGCGGGGCGTCCGCGTCGAAGGCGCGGCGGGCGCTCGTGTGCACGAGCTCGAAGTAGTCGAGCATCTTGCGCCAGTCGTCCTTTATGCCGACGGGGCCGTGGCCGGGGACGATGATGTCGGCATCGATCTCGTCGATGATGCGGTGGCCGATGCGGATCCAGTTGCCGATGTGCCCCTCCATCGCGAGCGGCGTGACGTACAGGAACGCGAGATCGCCGGTGAAGAGGATGCGCTCATCGGGCAGGTGGAC
>JANXYW010000118.1 GCA_025355835.1 Chloroflexota bacterium | reverse complement strand
ACGAAGCGGCGGGCCATCCGCGCAAAGTCATCGGCCGGATCCTCTCGCTCGGCTTTCCGTTGCCGGGGCCGCAAGTCGATAACTACAATTTCCTGAGCGCGCCGTCGTTCTTCGACTACGACGCTATCGTCGTCGATCCGAACGCACTCTCGTTGCTGATCGAAGGCCTGATCGACGGATCCGCCGAAGCAACGACGTTTGCCGATTTGACGATCCGCAACGCCGCAGCGACGCCAACCTCCGCGTCGCTGGGTGACGTGCTGCTGCGGCGGCGCGCCGAAACGCAGACGCTCCTCGCAAACGGCGGCGTCGCCGTCTGCTTCGTGCATCCTGCGGCGACGCATCGTGGCATCGACGGCGTCGGGGCGCTCGACGACTACTTCTGGCTGCCGTCACAGCCGCAGTTGACGGCCAGCGACGGATCGCAGGCGCACATCGTCGATTTCGGGCATCCGCTCGCGGCGTTCGTCCACGGCCAACTCGCGAACATCGCGTATCGCGCGCACTTCGCCGAAGACGCCGCGCGAGCGCGCACGTTCGCGCGCAGTCACGGCGGCGCGGCGATCGGCGTCGAACTTCCGGTCGAGTCCGGACGGGTGATCTTCGTCCCCGCGCTGAAAGCGCCGCCCACGGGCGACGCCCGGTACGTCCTGTCGGACGCGCTGCAAGCGGGCATTCGGCGCGCGCTCGGCGTCGTCGCCGAGGGCAGGCCGCCCGGGTGGATGAGCGCATACCCGCTGCCGGGCCTCGACGAACGAGTCGCGGCAGCTGACGCGGCGCGGCAAACTCGCGACGACGCGCAGCAGGCGCTCGACGCGGCCGAAGCGTCGCGAGACGAACTCGCGCGATTTCAGCGCCTGCTGTGGCAAGAGGGCGCGATCGGCCTCGACGATGTCGTGGTCGAGGCGCTGCGGCTTGTCGGCCTCGAGGTATACGCAACCAATGGGCAGGACATGGAGCTCCGCGCGGACGGAGCCACGGTGCTGTTCGAGATCGACGCGAGCGAACACCCGATCGACCTCGCCGCGCATCATCGGTTGCGCCAGCGGATCGAGCAGACGATCGAGCGGCGTGCCGAAGCGCCGCGCGGCGTGCTGTTCGTCAACGGGCAGCGGCTCGAATCGCCGTCGCTGCGCACGCAGCAGGTCGGCGCCGCGCTGCGGCTCGCCGCCGAGACGATGCGCTACTGCATCGCGCCCACATCATCGCTGTACGAGGCCGTGGCGGCGCAACTGCGCGGCGACGACGCGGCGGTCGTGGCGTATCGGCAAGCGCTCGTAGCAACAGACGGCCTGCTGCCGTAGACTAGCGCCGACGCGGATGCTCGATCTAGAAGGAGACGGCACGTTATGTCATCGAAATGGGCGCTGGTACTCGGCGCATCGAGCGGGTTCGGCGCGGCGACATCGATCGAGTTGGCGAAGGCGGGATACGGCGTGTTCGGCGTGCACTTCGATATGCGGTCGACGATGCCGAACGCGGTCGCGGTGCAGGATGCGGTGAAGGCGGCCGGCCAAGAAGCGATGTTCTTCAACATCAACGCCGCGGACGCCGACAAGCGCGCGGTGACGCTCGACGCGATTCGCGAGAAGGTGGGCGGCGATGGGTACGTGCGCGTGCTGATGCACTCGCTCGCGTTCGGCACGCTGCTCCCGTTCATCGATGACAATCCGAAGGCGCGGATCAGTCAGATGCAGATGGATATGACGCTGAACGTGATGGCGCACAGCCTCGTGTACTGGACGCAGGACATCGTGCTGCGCGGCCTGATGGGCGAAGGCGGCAGGATCTTCTCCATGACGTCATCCGGCTCGACCCGCGCGATTTTCTCCTACGGCGCGGTGTCGGCGGCGAAGAGCGCGCTCGAGTCACACACGCGGCAGCTGGCCTACGAGCTCGCGCCCAAGGGCATCGCAGCGAATGCGATCCGCGCCGGCGTCACGATCACGGCGGCGTCGAGCAAGATTCCGGGCAGCGACAAGCTGTTCGAGGGTGCGGCGCTGAAGAATCCGGGCAAGCGCCTGACGACGCCGGCCGACGTCGCGGGTGCGCTGGTCGCGCTCTGTCATCCGGCAGCGGGGTGGGTTACGGGCAACGTCATCAACGTGGACGGCGGCGAGGAAATCTCAGCCGGTTGAACGCTCGTTGAGCGAGCGCAGCTCCGACTCGATGCGGTGCAGCGAGGCGACCATCTCGGAGAGGCTCTCGGCGGCCGGCACCGGGACGCCGTCACGGCTGAACATCTTGGCAACCAGGGCGTCGGTATAGCCGACGACGGCATTCGAAATCCCGTTGTCGCACGCGCGGTTCACGCGGCGACGCTGCTGCCCAA
>JANXYW010000206.1 GCA_025355835.1 Chloroflexota bacterium | reverse complement strand
CGCGCCGTGCCGACGAAGTTGTGCGGCAGGGCGTCGCCGGGCGCGAGACAGTTCGCGTAGTCGTCGCGATCCTGGAAGCACAACCGTGCGCCCTTCACCGTCAGCGTGTTCTGTTTGGCGACGAACGCGAGATTGTTGTCGAGGTCGTAGCCCTCGAAGCGAATCGTCACCTGCGCCGGCTTGCTGGGATCGCGGTTCTCGATCTGGAAGCGCGTGCTGAAGCCGTTGAACGGCCCCACCTCGCGATCGACGAGCGGCAGCAGCGCCGTCGTCGTCATCTCGACGTTGTCGATGGCGCGGTACGACGCGAACGGATTGTAGATGCTGTTCCACGTATCCGCGGTCGCCGTCAGCAGCTGCTGTTCGGCCGGGATGTCCTGTCCGTTCTTCGATGTCTCGATGCGCACAGAGCCGGTGAAGTTCGACGGCAGGCCGAACGTATCAGGATCGCGGAAGAGCGTGCCGTGCGGCGGTATCGGGCGGCCGCCGTTTGGGCAGCCCTGTTGCTTCGGGCCGCTCTTGTCGCCGAGCTTGTACGGATCCCACGCGACCTCGCCGTCGGTGTTGTTGCTGAGGTAGCTCAGCGTGACGCACGCCGTCACCGTATCGCTGAGATTCTGCAGCGCGAAGCGACCGTTCCAGTCGTTCTGCGCGCCGTCGCGATTCGCGATCAGCGGCAAGAACATCTTGCTCGAACCGGCGAAAATCGTGGTCGTATCGCCGTCCACCATGAACGCGTCGCCGCGCCGCACGTCCTTCGCCTGCAGCGCCACGATCGGCTGATCGCTCTCGACCACAGCCGAGCCCTTATACCCGGCAGGCAGCTGCGGATTTCCTTCCTGGAAGAACGTCCACCCCTGGCCGGGGCCAATCGCCGTGCACGCCGTAGACGGGCAGCCGTCCTGCCCCGCCTGGCCGCCGTGCTCGTCGAAGTACGTCACAGCCACGTTCGCAGGGACGGCGCCGATGTTCTGCACACGGATCCACGAGTTCTCGACGCCGAACGTGAACGACGAGACCGGCGCGGTCGCCCGCGCGCGCGTCGCGCTGCCTCGCAGCGACGTGACACCGCCGGAGGCAACGATCGCCAGCGCCAGCACGCTAAGCGCGAGCGCCGGCATCCGCGCCATCAGCATCAATCGAAGAAGTCGTGAGGGAATACGCCGCATCTCGGATCCTTCCGCCCCACCCATGCCCGCGCCATTCTACCGGACACGCGATCTCGCGGGTCAACCGTGCTTCAATCTGTACGTGGTGGTAGGACTGGTGGATCGTCGTCTAGCCGACAGCGGCGATCGCAGCGTTCAGCACCGCCTCGAACGGCTGCGCCGCGTCGATTACGCACCACGTGTCCGGCGACTCGTGCGCCAGTTCGAGAAAGCCCGTGCGGACACGCTCGTGAAACGCTACCGTCTCGCGATCGAAGTGGTTCGCCGTGCCTTCGCCCGCGCGGCGAGCCAGTCCCGCCTTCACCGGAAGATCGAGCAGCAGCGTCAGATCGGGCGCGAGGCTGCCAGTCGCGATCGCGTTCGCGCGCTCGACGACTTCTCGGCCGAGTCCGCGCCCGCAGCCCTGGTACGCCACCGATGATGCCGCGAACCGATCGCAAAGCACGGTCGCACCGCGCTCTAGCGCTGGCCGGATCAGCGTCGCCACCAGATGCGCGCGCGCCGCCTCAAACAGCAGCAACTCGGCGAGGTGGTCGCCGACTGCGGCATCGTTCAGCACGAGCGAGCGAACCTGCTCGCCCAGCGGCGTGCCGCCGGGCTCGCGCGTCAGCACGACTTCGCGCCCCTCCGCGGCCAGCTGCTCGCCGAGCGCCGCGAGCAGGCGCGACTTCCCAGCGCCCTCGCCGCCTTCGATCACGATGAATCGTCCCGCGTTCGCCATGCTGTACACGTACGCCCAACCGAGCATGGAGTCAAGGCATGAACCCGCGCCGCGGTCGGGAGAGGGCCGCTATGGACGACCATCGTGCCCGAACGCGGGCGCAGCAGCCTGCGCCCCTACAGGTCCCCAACCTCTTCGTGCCCCTTCGTGTCCTTCGTGGTTCCCGGGCGTCTGCTATACTTCGCCGGTTTGCGCCGATCCGGCGCGAGTACAGCTTCGGAAGGAGCGGCCAGCCGCCTTGTGCGGACTCGGCCGTTAGTTATGCCAGCAGTAGTCATCATCGGCGGTCAGTGGGGCGACGAGGGCAAGGGCCGCATCGTCGATCTCGTAGCGCAGGGCGCGAGCGTCGTCGCCCGCTATTCGGCGGGCAACAACGCCGGCCACACGGTCATCAACGACATGGGCGAGTTCAAGCTGAACGTCGTTCCGGCCGGCATCTTCTACTCCGACAAGACCTGCATCATTGGCAACGGGGTCGCTGTCGATCCTGCGGTGCTGCTGAACGAGATCGATACGCTCTCGACGCGCGGCGTGAGCGTCGCGAACCTCTTCATCAGCGATCGCTGCCACGTCGTCATGCCGTGGCACCCGCTGATTGATGTCGCCGACGAAGCGCTACGCGGCGCTGCCGCTATCGGCACGACCGGCCGCGGCATCGGCCCGTGCTTCACGGATAAGGTCGCGCGCCTCGGCATCCGCGTCGGTGACCTTATCGATCCCGAAGCGTTCCGGGCCCGGCTCGAGTTCGTGCTGCCATACAAGAACAAGGTGCTGCAGCAGCTCTACGGGCTCGCGCCGTTGGCGTTCGATGATGTGTTCGCGTCATACTCGGCGCTCGGCGCCCGGCTCGCGCCGTTCGTGCGCGACACCGCGCTTATCGTGCACGATGCGCTCGACCGCGACGAGACGGTGTTGCTGGAAGGCGCGCAGGGCTGCTTGCTCGACCTGGATGCCGGCACGTACGAGTACGTGACGTCGTCGGTGCCGTCGTCGTCCGCCGGCGGCGCGGGCATCGGCATCGGCATCGGACCGACGGTGATCCAGCAGGTCGTCGGCATCTACAAGGCGTATATGACGCGCGTCGGCAACGGCCCCATGCCCAGCGAGCTGCTCGACGAAACCGGCCGCATCCTGCAGGTCGAAGGACCGCGGCCGGAAATCGGCACGACGACCGGACGCAAGCGGCGCACCGGCTGGTTCGACGCCGTCGCGTCGCGCTATAGCGCGATGGTCAACGGCGTCACCAGCGGCGTGCTTACGCGCCTCGATGTGCTCGACAACTTCCCGTCGATCCAGATCTGCACGGCGTACGAGACCGAGGACGGCCGCATCCTCAAATCGATGCCCGCCAGCTCCGCGACGCTACGCACGGTGAAGCCGGTGTACGAAGAGATCGAAGGCTGGCGCGCACCGACGAGCGGCTGCCGCACGTGGGATGATCTACCACCGAACGCGCGCGCCTACATCCGCCGCATCGAGAAGCTGCTTGTTATTCCGATCGACATCGTCTCCGTCGGTCCGGAGCGCGACCAGGCGATCATCGTCCACGACGTGCTGAAGGTGAAGCCGCGCACGTAGGTGGCTCCGCCGCGGTCCTGGCCTTCGCTATACTGCCCGCATGACCACGCAGCAGCACGCAAACCCCGAGATCGGCGACCCCGCCGAGTTCCTGAGGCGGCACGACTCATTCAACAAGTCGTGTGACTTTTTCGACGCGCACTACGAAGAGCTACTCGCCCAATTTCCGGATAGATGGATCGGCATCCACGATGGAGAAATTCGCGCGGACAGCGACGACTTGCACGACTTGCTCGCTCAGCTCGACGCATTGCGAGTGCCGCGCGACTGCTCTCTCATCGAGTGTCTCGAGACGAATCCCTTGCCCAAAGTATTGTGATTCGTGCTGAATGGTGAATTCGCTCGAAGAGACGGCAGTCCAATCATCCGTTGCAACCTGTGGATTCCACGCTTTGACCTTCGTCGGCAAATTCGCTTCTGCATCGACACCGGTACGACCTACACCACGCTCATGCCAACCGAGACATTCGCCGTCGGCGTCGACTACACCTTGCTGGAAGATCCGCTCGAAGTGACCACTGCTGGTGGCACGAGCGAGATGTTCGTCGAACCGGCGGAGGTCTACTTCGAAGACGAAGACGCCCATGCGCGCTACGCCTATCGGGTCATGCTCCTAATCGCACCGCCGTCAACCGAAACTATGCACCTTCCATCGCTGCTCGGCCGCGACATCATCAACCGCTGGCGCATCGACTATCACCCGACTTCCTCTGAATTGCGCTGCGAAGTCATCACGGCCGACGAGGTGATCGAATTGCCCGGCTAAGGTCACGCCTTCTTCGCCGAACACCTCCGCTCCACACCTCGTGCTACACTCGCGTCCTGATGCCAATACGCCGCTTCTGGGCAGCCGTGTGGATAGCCGTAGCGATCGTCTTGTTCGCCCTCACGAGCGCGTGCCAGCGCAGCTCATCGACACCAACACCGAAGCCGGCAGCCACGCCACACAGCGCGACGGTCCTCTGGCACGATTGTAGCGACGGCTTTGAGTGCGCTTCGCTTCCCGTGCCGCTCGACTCCACGAAGATCGATGGAGCGAAGATCGCGATCGCGCTCATCCGCCTACCCGCCGCCGCGCCCGCGAAGCGCATTGGCTCGCTGCTCGTGAACCCTGGCGGGCCCGGCGCATCAGGGGTGGACTTTGTACGTGGCGCGGCCGGCGACACGTTCTCGCAGCAGATACGCGATCGCTTCGACATCGTCGGCTTCGACCCGCGCGGCGTCGGCGCCAGTACGCCCGCCGTGCGCTGCGTCGACGACCCCGGCGCCTACATCTCGGGCAGCCACGGCACGGCGGTCGCCAGCGTTCAACAGAATCTCGATCGCCTCGCCGATGCCGCGTTCGCGAAGAGCTGCGGCGAACGTAGCGGCGAAATCTTGGGCTACCTCTCCGCGCCGCACGTCGCACGCGACATGGAGCAGATCCGCATCGCGCTGGGCGATGATCAGCTAACGTACGTCGGGTTCTCATACGGCACGCTGCTCGGCGCGACGTACGCGGATCTGTTTCCAAAGACGGTGCGCGCTCTCGTGCTCGACGGCGCGATCGATCCGTCGCTCAGCCCCGAAAAACAGGGCGACCGCCAGGACGACGGTTTCGATCAGGCGCTCGACGCGTTCCTCAACGATTGCGCCGAAAACGACGGCTGTCCATTCAACAACAACGGACATCCCGGTAAGGCGTTCGACGATCTCTTCGACCGCATCGAGAAAGAGCCGCTGCCCGCGACCGCCGCGCACGACGATCGCAAGATCGATATCGACGCTGCGTGGACGGCCGTCTCGGCCGCGCTGTACAGCGAGAGCGAGGGATGGCCGCGGTTGGCGAAGGCGCTCGCGCAGGCGCAGAAGGATGGCGACGGGAGCGGGCTGTTGGCGCTCGAGGATCACTACTACGAACGCAGCAGCGACGGCTCGTACAGCAACGAGTTTGAGGCGAACATCGCCACCAACTGCGTCGACGCGCCACAGCACACCACGCGTACGCCCGGAACACCGACCGCAAATTCCACACGAGCGACGCCGACGCCCGGCCCGACCGAACCGCCGTCGAGCTCGCCGTGCGATTTCTGGCCCGTCGCGCCGGACCGCACGCCTGCGGCGATTCTCGCGCGCGACGCGCCGCCAATCCTCATCGTCGGCACAACAGGCGATCCCGCTACGCCGTACCGTGAAGCGCAGGCAATGGCCGAGCAGCTCCGTTCGGGGCGGCTCCTCACGTACGACGGCGAAGGACACACGGCATACGGCGGCATCAACTCGTGCATCGACAAGATCGTCGATGCGTACCTCATCCGGCTCGAGATCCCGCCGTTCGGCGCCACCTGCGCGGCCAAGTGAGCGGCGTCACCATCCGCGATGCAACCGCCGCCGATCTGCCGTTCCTCTGGGACATGTTGTTCGAATCCGCATTCACGACCGACGAGGCGCGCGCCGCATGGCGCAGCGATCCCCAGCCACCGCAGGAACTCAGGAAGTACTTGGATGGCTACAGCCGGTCAGGCGACGCCGGTGTCATCGCGGAAAACGAAGAGCGAAAGCCGGTCGGCGCCTGCTGGTACCGGATCTTCGCTGCGCACGATCGCGGCGACGGCATCCTCGCGCACGCGAACGTGCCCGAACTGGCGATCGCCGTCGCACCCGAGCATCGCGGCCGTGGCATCGGCCGCGATCTGCTGGAAGCGCTCGCCCGCCGCGCGAAAGACGACGGCTACCGCCGTCTCATGCTCTCCGTCGATCCGAAGAACGCGCCCGCCTTGCGACTCTACGAACGGGCGGGCTTCACCTACATCTATACCGACGACGACGCCCGCGGCACGTCACTGATCATGCGGCTCGATCTGTAGGAGCAACTCGTCGAAGAGGCGGCTCAGTTCGAGCCGCCCCAACAATCCGCGAAATCCTTGTTCCCGCTACCCTCCCGAGATCGGCGGGATGAAGTCGACCAGGTCGCCATCGTGCAGAACGTAGCCAGCGTCACGCATCTCCTCATCAACGGCGCAGACATACGTGCTCATGAACCCTTCGAGAACCGGGTAGCGTTCTGCGAGCTGTGCCTGCAATGTGGCGACGGTCGCGCCGGCGGGCAGCGTCATCTCGATGCTCTTCTCGCCGATCATCGGCACCAGGCCAGCGAAGAACCGAAGTTGTACCGTCATCTCGGCTCCTAGCAGCAACTCGCCTTCGGTGCGTCACCGTTGAACGCCGAGAGTGTCGCGCTGTACCACGGCTTCTCGCCGATCTTGCCGCGGCTATCGACGCGCACTTCGCCGAAACCCGCCGCCTGCAAACGCGCGATGTAGTCGCTCTCCAGCAACGCGCCCGATGCGCAGCCGGCCCACAGCGCCAGGTCGTCCTTCTCGGTGTCCGACAGCTCGCGCGAGAGCACGACGTCCGACACGTGGAAGCGGCCGCCCGGCTTCAGCACGCGGTGCGACTCGCGGAACACGGCATCCTTGTCCGGCGAGAGATTGATCACGCAGTTTGAGATGATCACGTCGACCGTCGACTCGTCGATCGGCATCGACTCCATCTCGCCTTTGCGGAACTCGACGTTGGTCAAGCCCAGCTTGTCGCGATTCGCGTTCGCAAGATCGAGCATCTCCTGCGTCATGTCCAGGCCGATGACGCGGCCCGTCGCGCCGACGGCCTTTGCCGAGAGAAAGCAGTCCAGCCCTGGACCCGAACCCAGATCCAGCACCGTCTCGCCCTCGCGCAGCCCGGCGATCGCCGTCGGATTGCCGCAGCCGTACGATGTCACGGTCTCCGGCAGATCAGCGACATCGTCGACCAGGTACAACTTGTCGCGATAGTCCGTGGTACCGCAACACGCCGCTGCCTTCGTCGCTCGCTCGCCGTAGAACTCCTTCACCGCACCCTTGATCTCGTCCGCTGTCCTCGTCATGTCTTGTCCTCCTGTTGTGAGTCGTCAGTCATCAGTCGTCGGTAGCTTCTGCGGACATTCGTACTCCTTCTTGGCTCCCTAACAATTCTCCGTGGCCTCTGTGGATCAGACGAAATCGTCATTTTCCGATACGCCGCACAAAACAAAACCGCGCTAGCAGCACGCCTCACTAAGTGCGCCGAACTCCCGCTTCAGCCACAGGAGCGCCTTCGGCTCCAGGCAGTAGCACACGTTTGGGCCGTCAATGCTGCCACGCACGATGCCTGCATCCTTCAGCACCTTCAGGTGCTCGGAGACCGTCGACTGCGCGAGCGGCAACTCATCGACGATGTCGCCACACACGCACGCCTGCCGCGCCGCAAGCAGCTTGACGATGCGGAAACGTGCCGGGTGCGCGATCGCCCGCAACATCGCCACCGTCTTCGCCTCCGCGTCCGTCTG
>JANXYW010000191.1 GCA_025355835.1 Chloroflexota bacterium | reverse complement strand
ATGATGGGCTTCCGCGACTCCGGCATGCAGGGCACGCCCGAGAACGACGACGAGCGCGCGCTGATCAAAGCGCACCCAGACGCCGTGACGCACATGCTCGTCCGTACGATTCGCGAGCTGCGGCCGGCGATCGTCGCCACGTGGGACGCGAGCGGTGGTTACGGCCACCCTGACCACATCGCCGTGCATCATCACGCCACCGCGGCATTCCACGCTGCTGGCGACGCGAGCAAGTTTCCGACGGCGGGCGAACCGTGGCAGCCCGAGCGCCTCTTCTACACTGCGATTCCGATCAAGGAATTCGTCCGCCTCATGGAAGAGATGCGCGCGGGCAGCGGCGAGGTGCCGAACGTCGCTGAAGACGACAACGCGATGGCCGAGCTGCCGCGCGTCGAGCCCAACTGCATCATCGATGTCGGCGATCTCGTCGCGCTGAAAGAGCAGGCGATGCTCGCCCACCGCACGCAGATCTCCGACATGGATCCGTTCATGAAGCTGCCCGAAGCCAGCCGCCATCGTTTCTTCGGCCGCGAATACTTCTACCAGGCGCACCCACCGCTGCCAGCGGGCGCGATGCTCGATGACTTCTTCGCGTAGGCGATTCGCTCTGCCGCCGCACGACGCGGGCTAAACGCCCGCGCTCCGAACTCGAACCGGGTGCAGAATTCGCAGCCAATTCCTCGATGAGACGCTTGCGCGTGCCGTTTTTCGAGTTGTTGGAGCCGACGGAGCGTCGTTGCGCTGCGATTTCGTCATCGCTGATTAGTTCTGAGACGGCCTCTAAACGCCCGCGCTCCGAACGTACTAAAACGCCTCATGACAGACGACCGCCTACGCGGGAGACACGCTCACGACCAGGCGCATGCGCCGACGTCGGCGCTCGACGCTGCGGCGCATCATCGGCGCCGGTGCGACGTACGGGCGCCGTTCGTACGTCGCGATCCGCTGGTACGTGCGGGCGTGCGTATGGACGACGATCGCGTCCAACTCGATGTGCGCGTCCCCGGCGGTCAGCGCCACCACGCGCTCGACTGCCTTCTGCTTATCGAGGATCAGCATTGATCGCGTTCAGCTCTTGCCGGACGATCTGGCTCACGCGCTGCCGCGTGACGCCGAAGTGTTCGGCCAACCGCGACTGGAGGCCCCATCGGCCGCCGTTGCCGGCCACGCCGCGCTTGATGAGAACTCTTGCCGCTATCCTTAGCTTCTCCGTTCGAGTCAGCTCCTCCTCTTCGAACGTCTGCAGCTCCATGGTCATCCTTGCCCCCTCCAGTGAACGCCCGTCTCCGGGCCAGACCCGCGCCCCCTCGAGCGGCAGGCCGCACATGCTTGACGTGCAGGATCGACTTTACAAAGTCGCTCTCACCACACGCATTCGCGCCTCTGACCAGGTTCTTCAGCTTCGTGGACACGCCTAACCACAGCGCTAAGCAGGCCAATGCGGTAGTCGCCCAAAAGCCAAACGCGGAGGACTGATTCGCGAGGACAGCAGCGCTCAGTTCGAGACGCATCCAGTGTTCGTCGCCACTGCAGCCGATTGTTCGCTCTCCTCTCCACAGTGTGGAGAGGAGGTGGCCGAAGGCCGGAGGTGAGGCAACGGGCGAGACCGATCGTGCTACGCTCACCAGCATGACGTGCCAAGTGCTCCCCGCCGCAGTTGCGTGCGTCCTTGCCGCGCTGGCTACGGCGTGCTCGGGCGGCAGCCCTTCGGCTACATCCACCCCCTCACCATCCGACACGGCGACCTTCGCGCCCGCGACGGCAACGCAATTTCCGACGTTCACGCCGACCCCAGCACTGGGCGCTGGTACGGAGATCGTTGTGGGCGGCGACTTGCGAGTGCGTGGCGAGCCATCGACATCGTCGCCGCCGCTGAGGACGCTGAAGGACATGACGCCGGTCCAAATCGATGCCGCGGTGCAGGGCGAGAACGTACTCGTCGGCGCACAGACGTGGGTGCCTGTCGCGCCGGACTGGACGCGCACGTGGTTCCGCCTCACCGACGGCACCTTCGTCTATTCGGCCTTCGTCTTCATCCAGCAGCCTGGCGAAGAGTCGCCGTTGGCCGATGCGAAGGGACAGGAGAAGTGGGTCGACGTCAACGTCACCACGCAGACCGCCACGGCGATGATCGGCGTCCGTCCGGTGTACATCGCGCCCGTATCGACGGGCGCGCCCGACTTCCCGAGCCCGCTCGGGTCGCACCGCATCGAGAAGGACGGCCGCCTCGCGGTCGAGCGCATGACGGCGTCACAGGCCGGCTACTCGCCCGACCAGGCGAAGTACGATGTGGAACGCGTGCTCTTCACGCAGTACTACGACCGGGGCGGCGACGCGCTGCACCTCAACTACTGGCGCCCGAAGGAGGTCTTCGGCAGAACCGCCACCAGCCACGGCTGCGTCGGCATGCAACTCCACGACGCGCAATGGTTCTGGCTCTTCGGCGCGCCGGACATGCGGGTGGAGATACACGCGTAGATGGCGTTCGATACACCAGCCATTCGTGCTGTCTCACTCGCCAGGCTCGATGAATCGATCGACCTTGATCTAGTCGCTCGCCACTTTCTCGTGCTCCTGATTGTTGACGATCGGGACATCGCCGATGAAGAACTACGCCGTTTCGCACGACGTATGATCGATAGTGGCGCAGTCTTCCTCTGCGTGTGGGCGCCCGATTCCGTGCGTGTCCTTCAACTCTTCCTCGAAGTCACTGCCGAATACCCGGAAACGGATAACCGATTCCTCATGTGCGCCGGGCGCGAGCAGCGCTTCGAGCAGATGCTCTGGTATTTCCTGTACGCGACCCGGCCCGCGCCTGACTTCGAGACGACGTGCCGAAGTCGGATCGTTGTTACTGTCGCAGCTCCGCACTTGGCAGCAGAGGTGCATCGCTATCTCTCCGAGCCACACACGGAGACGCTCGACGAGCTCTACTACCAGGACATGCTTGCTGAGGACGAAGACTGGAAGCGCCAGGCCAAGGAAGACGATCCGCCAGACCGCCCTTCCGCCTAAGCACGTGAGCCTCAATGCTTAGTCCGCCAGACAACGCTCGACGGAGCCGCATCGCAGGAGCGCCTCATGTACACCGACCTCAACAAGAATCTCACCGACGAGCAGAGGATGCTCAAGCAGCGCACGCACGAGTTTGCGGCTCAGGTGCTGCGGCCGGCGGCGTGGGAACTCGACAAGATGACGCCGGAGGAGACGATCGCGCCCGGTTCCCGCATGCGCGATGTCTTCCGCATCGCCTACGAACAGGAGTTCCATCTGCGCGGCTTCCCGGAAGCGCTTGGCGGCGCGCACCTCGGCCCGCTGGAGTCGCACATCGTCAACGAAGAGATGGGCTGGGGCGCGTCCGACTTCTCGATCGCGCTCAGCGTCACGTCGTTCCCCTTCTCGTTCGCATCGAGTCGCCAGGATCCCGACATGATGCGCGACGTCGTGATGCCGTTCGTGAACGACCGCAAGGGCGAGTACATCGGCTGCTGGGCGATCACGGAGCCCGGTCACGGCTCTGACACGCTGATGCCCGGCACGAAGATGTGGACCGATCCGAAGATCCACTACGGACTCACCGCCACGGCCGACGGCGACGACTACGTGCTGAACGGCCAGAAGTCAGCGTGGGTCTCGAACGGCACGATCGCTACGCACGCGCTCGCCTTCCTCGGGGTCGAGCGCAGCATGGGCATGGCGGGCGGCGGCGTTGCGCTCGTGCCGCTCGATCTCGCGGGCGTGACGAAGGGGCCGCCACTGAACAAGATCGGCCAGCGCGCCCTGAACCAGGGCGAGATCTTCTTCGACGATGTGCGGCTGCCAAAGAAGTACATGCTCGTGCCGCCAGAGCACTACACGATGGCGATCGACGCAGTGCTCGCCGGCGCGAACGCATATATGGGTTCGACGTTCACAGGCCTCGCGCGCGCCGCCTTCGAGGAAGCGCTGGAATACACCAAGAATCGCGTCCAGGGCGGCGTGCCAATCAGCGAGCACCAGCTCGTACAGAAGAAGCTCTTCGACATGCACACGAAGGTCGAGACGGCGCGCCAGCTCTCGCGCGCAGTGGTGCAGTACAACGAGCATCAGTTCCCGCCCGGCACCCAGTACTCGATCACGTCGAAGGTCTACTGCACGACGGCGGCGTTCGAGGTCGCGAGCGACGCGCTGCAACTCCACGGCGGCTACGGGCTGACGAAGGAGCTGCTGATCGAGAAGCTCTTCCGCGA
>JANXYW010000176.1 GCA_025355835.1 Chloroflexota bacterium | reverse complement strand
AGCGCAGTTGCTCACCTCGACCGGCGAGTCCGACATCTACAACTTCACGCACGCGCTGATCCGGCACACGCTGTACGGCGAGTTGAGCCCGTCGCGCCAGGTGCGGTTGCACCGCCAGATCGCTGAGGCGATGGAGCGCGTTTACGGTGACCACGCAGAGGAACACGCGGCCGAACTCGCGTTCCAGTACCACCGTAGCGCCGCCGTGTCGGGTGCAGAACGCGGAGTGCCCTATGCGATCGCGGCCGCGGATCAGGCGGAGTCATCGGCGGCATGGGACGAGCAGGTCGCATTCCTGCGCATGGCGTTGGAGCTGTTGCCCGATGGCGACGCGCGCCACCCACGCCTCCTCGCCCGTCTTGGCATCGCGTTGATGTGGGCGCTGCAGCCGGACGAGGGCGTCCGCATGGCCGCAGACGCTGGCGCATCGATCGCTACGAGCGAAGGCAACGATGCCGCAGCCGACTATCTGCACGATGCCATGCTCGCCGCCTTCGAGGCCGGGAACATGCTCGCCGCCTACGCGATCGCCACCGCGGGCATGCGCTACATCGGCGACAGACGCGACCACGTATGGGGAAATCTCTTTCATTTCGCCTATCTGGATCGGAGTTCAACCGATCCGGAGGCGCTCGGCATACTGCTTCCCGCAGAGGACCCTGAGTACGAGACGTGGCTCGGGGTCATGAACAGCCTACGCGAGGACGAAGGGACCTTCGCATTCTCGCGCTTCGAGTCGCGCGAACAGCTTCAGAGCGATGCGAAGGGGATGAGAACAACGCCGCGCGCGGCAGGCGCGGCGTTGTTCTACCTGGCCGATACGCAAGGCGCGCGGACTATCCTTCTCGATGCACTGCCCATCGCGGAGCGCGAGGGACGCATAGCGGCGCAGGTCCTGATCCATGGATACCTCGCGCGCTGCTTCGCTGGCCTCGGCGAGCTAGACGAAGCGCGAGCGTCGTGCGACCGCTGTGCGGCGCTCATCGCCCGTATGCCCGGGTCATCGGTGCAGACACAGCAACTGGATATCGCTCAACTGGAGCTGTTGGTCGCCTCCGGAGAGGGCTTGGCCGCTGCCGCGCCGCTCGTAGAGTTCTGGCTACGCCGTGACGCTCCAGAGGCGCGTTATGCCCGGGCCCTTACGCGCTCCGTTGCTGCGCTCGCTTTCGCCCAGGCAGGGCGCGAGGCCGACGCGCTGGCGATGATTGCGGCGGCACTGCCCGCGATCGAGCGCGCGCCCATCGGTGAAGTCAACCTCCCGTGCGTCCTCTGCAACAGCGCCTGGGCGCTCTGGATCCTTCAGCGCACGGATCACATCGAAGCAATCGAGAAGAGTCTGCGGGAGAAGGTCATTGCGCCGGACCATCGCTTCATCCTTCAGGACGGACGGCTGGCGCTCGCGCGGCTCTGCGCGCTTACAGGTCGCTACGATGAAGCGAGCGAATGGTTCGCGAAAGCGCGCACCGTGCTCCAAGAAGACGGACAGCGCCCGCTGCGCGCGATCGTCGACTACGACGAGGCGCTGATGTACGCCCGCCGCAACGCCGCCGGCGATGGCACAGTCGCCGAAGGAGACCGCGAACGCGCGCTGCCGCTGCTCGATGCGGCCATGCAACAGTTCGCCGAGATCGGCATGACCGGCTGGACGCGGCAGGCCGAAGAACTTCGAATGACCCTCACCCCTAACCAACCCACTTCCACCTCGTAGCGCGGGCGCCCCGCCCGTCCACCGCCGCCCGAAACGCTCCCCTCTCCACGTCGTGGAGAGGGTCGGCCGAAGGCCGGGGTGAGGTGCGCGGCTGGCGCAACCGCACCGTCCTCAAAGATCCGCCGATGGAGCGCGGGCGCCCCGCCCGTCCACCGCCACGTTCACGAACACTCGACGGTTTCCGCGCAACCGCCCGATCGCTATAGGGGCGCAACCGGTTGCGCCCGCGCCCGTCCCACAACAACCTCCCGTCTCCAACCCCGGCCGAAGGCCGGGGTGAGGTGCGCGGCTGGCGCAACCGCACCGTCCTCAAAGATCCGCCGATGGAGCGCGGGCGCCCCGCCTGCACACCGCCGAATCACAGACCTCTCGCACCCAGCAAGGATCCGCATTCGCTGTAGGGTCGCAACCCGTTGCGCCCGCCTCCGTCCCAGAACAACCTCCCGTCTCCAACCACCGCCGTCCGAAACGCTCCCCTCTCCACGACGTGGAGAGGGTCGGCCAGCGGCCGGGGTGAGGTGCGCGTTCTGGCGCGATGTCCGCAATCTCACCACCTCCACTCGCGTGCCACAACCCCCTACAACATCTCCCACCACGACGAGTATCATCGCCCCATGCCCAACCCTTCGTGCCCCTTCGTGTCCTTCGTGGTTCCCGTCCTTTCTGTCCAAATTCTTCGTGCCCCTTCGTGTCCTTCGTGGCTAAAACGGATCAATCAACCAAAACCCAAAATGACGAACGAAGAACAATCACCCACAACGAGAAATTCGAAAAACAGTACCTCAATCAAACCTCCGATATCATGTGCCACCACCAACACCGCACACCAACGAGAGGCAACCAGCGATGACATCTTTCGACTACGATCTGATCGTCGTCGGCGCCGGTGCGGGCGGCGCCGTCGTCGCGGCGCGCGTCAGCGAAGACCCGAACATCCGCGTCCTGCTGATCGAATCCGGCCCTGACTACCCAAACCTCGAGGCGCTGCCGGAGGACCTGCAGAACGTCAACCACAGCTCGTTCTTCGACCACGACTGGGCCCTCCGCTACCAGCCGACCACCACCAGTCGCGTCTCGGCGTTCCCGCGCGGACGCGTCACCGGCGGCTCGTCGGCCGTCAACACCGCCATCGCCCTGCGCGGCGTCCCGTCCGACTACGACGAGTGGGCGTCGTTGGGCAACCCGCTGTGGAGCTGGGAGAAGGTGCTGCCCGCCTTCAAGCGCCTCGAAACGGATCTCGATTTCGGCGAAACGGCCATTCACGGCGGCTCCGGCCCGCTGCCCATCCGCCGCCATACGCGCGACGAACTCGTGCCGTACCAGGCCGCCTTCCTCGACGCCTGCGCCGAGCTGGGCTACCAGCAGTGCCTCGACCACAACGACCCCGTCGATACCGGCTACGCGCCGCACCCGATGAACAAGCGCGGCACTCTGCGCATCAGCACCGCCATTGCCTACCTTGGCCCCGCGCGCGACCGCCCGAACCTCACCATCCGCGCCGACACCGACGTCCGCCGCGTCGTCTTCCAGAACGGTGAAGCAACCGGAGTCGAAGTGCGCACCGCCGGTGTGATCGAGAGCATCAGCGCGCGTCAGGTCGTGCTCGCGTGCGGCGCGATTCACTCGCCGGCGGTGCTCGTGCGCTCCGGCATCGGCCCGCGCGATGTGCTCGATCGCCTCGGCATCGGCGCCGTGCGCGAACTGAGCGGCGTTGGGCAGCACATGCAGGATCACCCCGCCATCGGCCCGACGCTCGTGCCGAAGCCCGGCATCGCCGACTTCAACCAGCCCGTGATCCAGACGACGCTGCGTTACACAGCCACCGGCAGCGACGACTTCAACGACATGCAGCTGGAGCCGCTGTCGTTCATGCATTACCAGGGCGGCACGCTGCTGATGGGCCTCGCGGCGTGCGTCTTCAAGTCCTACTCGTACGGCTGCCTGGAGTTCGAGAGCGCCGACATCGATGCGAAGCCGCGCCTGCTGATGGACTACCTCTCCGACGAGCGCGACTACATCAAGCTCGTCGATGGCCTGCGGCGCGCAATGGAAATCTGCGCAACAAAGGCGGTCGCCGCCGTGAGCGACGGCGTGCGCCGCCCGACGGATGCCGAGCTGGCCGACCCGGCGCTGCTCGCGCCATGGATACGCCGCAACTCCGCCACTGGCGCGCACCCATCGTGCACCGCCCGCATGGGCCCCGCCGATGACGAGACCGCCGTCGTCGACGAGCGCGGCATGGTGCACGGCCTCCGCGGCCTCCGCATCGCCGACGCATCGATCATGGTGCGCGTCCCCAGCGCTAACACCAACATTCCCACGATCATGATCGGTGAACGCATGGGCGCATGGGCGCGCGAAGAGTTGGGCACGTAGTCGATAGGGAGAAACGTGGCCGCGGCCGGCCTATTTCCGAACAAATAGAGAGACTGAACGACGAAACGACCGAGAGACTGAGCGACCGACCGACAGAAAGACGGACGGAGTTTCGCAGAAAACCCTTGAACCTATGGACAAACTCCCTGCTTTACGTCTAGATTTAGACGGGCAAGGAAGCCAACCGGCTGGCCTCGCAAGATTCTCCCCTCTCTTGCGCTGCGACTTCTAGACGATACTAGTATCGGCAGGCTACGCATGCTGCGCGGCACTGCCACTGCATGAGGATCCATGGCTCAACAATCGAACAGAGGTAGGCGCCGCGGACCGGTGAAGAACGCCGCGTCATCGACGCTGGCAGGCGACAGGTACGACAAGTTCCTGCCGGAATGGATGAAGGGCAACGGCGGCGCCCCGCCACCGCGGCCCATGCGTCCGAAGCGCGCGCGCACCGTACGCCCCGCCGGCGGCTACACCCCCGGCAAGTTCGCGACAGGCGGACAGCCCTAGATCGCTCGTCCATAGCATGTTGGAGGTTGGAGGCCGGAGCGCTCGCTCGTGGCCTCTTCCTTTTTCTTATGGTCGTCGGTCGTCGGTCCTAAGTCGTCGGTGGCGATTCGCTGCGTCTCGCCTCCCCTGACGACCGATGACTGACGACTGACGACCTCCGACACGACCGTGCTACGCTGACTACATGGAACTCGAGAAGATCCCGGAGCTTGATCGCCCGAACGTCATCGCGGCGTTTCAGGGGTGGAACGACGCCGGACAGTCGGCGACGACGGCGGTGCGATACCTCATCGACTCGTGGAAAGCGGAGTCGTTCGCGCGGATGGATCCGGAGGAGTACTACAGCTTCACCGACACGCGCCCGCAGATCCGCATCGTCGATGGATCGCAGCGCGAGCTTTCGTGGCCGAAGAACGAGTTCTACTTTCATCGCGGCACCGAGACGCAGCCCGCAGCCGTGCTGCTCATCGGCACCGAACCGAACCTCAAGTGGCGCAGCTACTGCGGCGAGATCACGCGGCTGGCACGATCGGTCGGGGCGCGGCGGCTCGTGACGCTCGGATCGCTCGTGACCGACGCCGTGCACACGCGGCCCGTGCCGCTGACCGGATTCAGTACCGACGATGGTGTTCAGACGAAGCTGGCCAGCCGCGGCATCACGCGCTCCAGCTATGAAGGCCCGACCGGCATCGTCGGCGCGCTTCACGATGCCTGCCTGCGGGCGGAGCTGGCGACCGCGAGCGTCTGGGCCGCGACGCCGTACTACCTCGGCGGGACGCCGAATCCGAAGACAGCGCTCGGCCTGCTCGACGCACTGGACGATGTGCTGGAGCTGCACCTCAATCTCGGCGAGCTGCGCATCGTGGCGGACGAGTTCGTCCGCCAGGTGTCGATGGCCACGCGCGACAACGAGGAGATCCAGCAGCGCATTCGCAGCCTCGAAGAAGCGCACGACGCCGTCGGTGGCGCGATGCCCCCGCAAGCGGAGTTGCCGCCAGCCGGCACGATCATCGCCGATCTGGAGAGCTTCTTGAAGCAGCAGCGGGATGACGGCGGTTAGGCGATGAAACGTTCACTGGCACTTGAGGATGTCTACGGCGCTGTGCGGCCTCTTTCGCGCCCAGAAGACTTCAGAGCGATGCGAGAGATCGTTGAAGAAGAGCGGGCGCAAGAAAACGCGGCCAAGCTTCGTCGCCCGGACTCTCTCAATCTTCGCCGCGACGAACCCTGACCTACCGGTAGTTGCCGAACTGTAGATCGACGTCGTAGTCCTGCTGCTTCAGCAGCGCCATGACGGCCTGCAGTTCGTCGCGCGATGGCGATGAAACGCGCACGGCGTCGCCCTGGATCTGCGACTGCACTTTCTTCATCTTCTGTTCTTTGATCAGCTTGACGATGGCGCGGCAGGTGTCCTGCGAGATGCCCTGCTTCAGCTCGACTTCCTGCCGCACGCTGCCGCCGCTCGCGGGATCGATCTTGCCGCGATGCAGGTTCTTCACCGGCACGTGGCGGCTGATCATCCGCTCCTGGATGACGTTCCACATGGCGTTGAGGTAGTACTCGTCCGA
>JANXYW010000175.1 GCA_025355835.1 Chloroflexota bacterium | reverse complement strand
TCACCATCTGGTCGACGATCTGGCGGCTGCGGTCGATCGCCTTGCCCATATCGAGCTTGAGGTTGTCGAACGAGACGCCGTAGAGCTCGGCGTCGCGCATGAGGTTCACGACTTCGGCGTTCCAGAGCAGCGCTTTGCTGGGGATGCAGCCCCAGTTCAGGCAGAGGCCGCCGACGCGATCCTTCTCTATGAGCACAACTTTCTTGCCGAGCTGTGCTGCGCGGATGGCGGCGACGTAGCCGCCAGGGCCGCCACCGATGATCGCGATGTCGTAATCAGGCACGGGGGACCTCGCGGAGCGGAATGATGGTGTTGTCGTGTGGGCGGGACAGGTCTGAAGACCTGTCCGTACGAGTGGCAGCCGTGGATCGGGCATCGGCGCTGTTCGGGTCGCTGACGTCGCGGGCGTGGTAGCTGGAGCGGACGAGAGGGCCGGCTTCGATGTGATGGAAGCCGAGGGTGCGGCCGTAGTCGCGGAACGCTTCGTACTCCGACGGGTCATAGTAGCGATCCATCGGGAGGTGATCCGGCGATGGGCGCAGGTACTGGCCGACGGTGACGATGTCGCAACGGTGTTCGCGGAGATCGCGCATGAGCTGGAACAGTTCGTCCTGCGTTTCGCCGAGGCCAACCATGAAGCCGGACTTCGTGAGCATGTCAGGGGCGGCTTCCTTCGCGCGGCGGATCAACTCGAGCGAGCGCTCGTAGATCGCTTGCGGCCGGACGCGGCGATAGAGGCGCGCGACGGTCTCGACGTTGTGGTTGAGGACGAACGGGCGCGCGTCGATAACCGTGACGAGCGCTTCCCAGTTGCCTTTGAAGTCCGGGATGAGCACTTCGACGCGGACGGCCGGATCGTCGTGGCGGATGGCGCGGATGCAGGCGGCGAAGATTTCGGCGCCGCCGGATTCGAGATCGTCGCGGTTCACGGACGTGATGACGACGTAGTCGAGGCCCAGCGCGCGGACGGTTTGCGCGAGCCGCGCCGGTTCCATGAGGTCGAGCGCGTGCGGGCGCCCGGTCGTTACGGCGCAGAAGCCGCATGAGCGCGTGCAGACATCGCCGAGGATCATGAACGTGGCGGTTCCAGCGTTCCAGCACTCGCCGATGTTGGGGCAGTGCGCGTCCTCGCAGATGGTGTTGAGGTTCTGCTCGCGCATCAGCGACTTGAGGTGCTGGTAGCGTTCGCCCGAGGGGAAGCGGACTTTCAGCCAGGCTGGCTTGCGCGGCGGGAGGGTGGTCGTTGGAGGTTGGAGGTTGGAGGTTGTCATGCGATGGCTCCGGTCCCGACTGCGCGAGCAGGCGGGACGCCTGCGCCACGCGTATCGTCCACCATAGCCACGTTGAAGTGGCGGGCGAAGGCGGCGGCGACTTCGTCCTCGATTGTGCGCATGTCGAACGTTGTTCCCGCGATGTGCTGCATCGACGTGACGTCGGTGCCGACGAGCCCGCAGGGGATGATGTGCTGGAAGTACGCGAGGTCCGTGTTGACGTTGAGGGCGAAGCCGTGCGTCGTGACGCCGCGCGAGACGCGGACGCCGATGGCGGCGATCTTCGCATCGCCGACCCAGACGCCGGGTTTGCGTTCGGAGCGCGCGGCGGTGATGCCGAAGTGCGCGAGCACGTCGATCAGCGTCGCTTCGAGCATGCGCACGTAGGTCGACGGGCCTTGGCCGCACGAGCGGATGTTGATGATCGGGTAGGCGACGAGCTGGCCGGGGCCGTGAAACGTGACGTCGCCGCCTCGATCGGTGCGATGGACTTCCGCGCCGCGCGAGAGGAGCGCCGCTTCGCTGAGGAGGAGGTGCTCGGGTTTGCCGCGGACGCCCAGTGTGTACGTGGGCGGATGTTCGAGGAGGATGATGGTCGGGTCGGCGCCGTTACGGACGCGTTGGGCGATGCGCTGCTGGAGCTGCCAGGCGTCCTGGTAGGCGACTCGTCCGGGCCGGAGCAGGGTGCAGCGGGATGCCAACGGACCTTCTTACGACGTGAGGGTTAGTTTCGACTGAGCGTAGC
>JANXYW010000174.1 GCA_025355835.1 Chloroflexota bacterium | reverse complement strand
CACCGGTATCCGAGGTTGGACGAGTAGCCGCACGCTCGCCGCGCTCCATGACCGTGGGCTTTCCAGCCCGCGCGTTGCCCGTTCTCGCGCCGGAACAGCGGCGCAGCTGAAGCCACGCGGGTACTTCCCATTTGTCAGCTGCCTTCGGCGACCGCGCGGGCTTTCCAGCCCGCGCTACGGTGGCGGATCGAACGGCCTCCGGAAACCGGCGCGCGAACCAATTACGGGACGAGCGCTAGCGAGCGTAACGCGGGCATTAGTTCGTCGAGGGCGGCGACGCGGGCGTGGGGCTGCTCTTCTTCGCACGCCAGGTCGCCGATCTGCACCATCCACATGCCGGCGCGGCGGGCGCCTTGTACGTCGAGTATGGGTTGATCGCCGACGAAGACCGCTTCGTCTGGTGCGAGGCCGAGTTCGTCGAGGGCGTGGGCGAAAATCGCGGGAGATGGCTTCGAGAGTTCGACTTCGTCGCTGAAGATCGTGACGTCGAAGTGCTGTCCGAGGCCCATGTCATCCATGATGCGCGCGAGCACGACGCCGGGCGTGATGCCGGCGTTCGAAATCAGGCCGACCCGCAAGCCGCTCGACTTCAGCGCGGCGACAAGCTCGACCGCGCCCGGCAGCATCGGCGGGCGGTGCGTGAGCGCGGGCGTGAGGAGCGCTTCGTCGAGGCGGTGCCAATCGTCGTCGTTGAGGCTGTCCGCCAGCGTGTCATCGAGGTGGCGCAGGTAGAGCACCGTACGTCCGCGCATCGAGATGTCGCGTTCGGTTTCGTGAATGCGTGCTAACTCAGTGCCTGCCGCCAGAAACGCGGCTTCGATATCGACCGGTTCGTACGTGTGACCGAACGTCGCGAGCGTTTCGTGCGCGGAGCGGAGCCGGAGCTGGTTGCGCTGTTCGCTGATCTCCGGGTCGTCGTAGATGAGCGTGTTCCACAGGTCAAAGATGACGGCGCGGATCATGTTGCCTCCGTGTGGTGAATCGGCGTTGTCCGGAAATAGAAGAACGCCGGTACAAGACCGGCGTTCGAGTGCGCTACTGTCTTGATTCGTTCAACTGACGGTGGCAGTGATGCCATGCCCGCAATGAGCACAGAACTTCGCGCCGCGCGTGTTCTTGCCGCCGCACTCGCTGCAAAACATCGTGTCAGTCGCGGATGCGCTCGGCATCGGAGCCGGAGCCGCAGACATAGGGGCTTGTTCCGCCACGACTGCGGGCGCCGCGAGATCAGGCGCGGCGACGCTCTGCATCGTCGCATCGGGTGTCCCTTCGCCGTCCTTCGTCGCCTTGCGGAATTCTCGAATGCCCTTGCCGACTGCGCCGCCGACCTCCGGTAGTCGGCCTACGCCGAATACGAGCACAACGATGAAAGCGATGATCGCGAGTTCGGGCAAACCGAGCGGGCCAATTCCAGCAAGCAGTTGCATAGTTCAGATCCCTCCCGGGGATGCGCCTCAGCGTATCACCGGCCCGAGACGACCAGCAAGCACAACGTCCAGTCGAAGCCCCGTCCTACTCTCCCGGCCGGGCATCCAGCTTCACATTAAGCGTTCGGAGATCGGTACCGCGATAGAACTCGATCGGCACGATATCGCCCGCGTGGCGCTTCGCCAGGACGGCAAGCAGCGATCCGTTGTTCCCAACTTCCTGGCCGTCGATCTTCACGATGACATCGTTCTGGCGCAGACCGGCCGATTCTGCGGGCGTCCCCGTGCCCACGACGGTGACCGCGATTCCCTTGTCGACCGGCAGGTTGAAGTTCTTGGCGATGCTCGCCGTCACATCGACGGTGCCCACGCCCAGGTACGCACGGTCGATCTTGCCGCGGTCGATCAAGTCACGCACGGTAGGTTGCACCAGCGCCACGGAGATGGAGAATCCGATGCTCTGCGCACCCTTAATGATCGCGGTGTTGATACCGATGACGTCGCCGTGCGCATCGACAAGCGGTCCGCCAGAGTTGCCGGGGTTGATACCCGCGTCCGTCTGAATCGCGTCGTTGATCGTATATGGCTGCTCGTCGATCGTGCGGCCTTTGGCGCTGAGGACGCCACGCGTGACGGTTGGACCGCCCTTCAGATCGAGCGCGAATCCGATGGCAACGACATCCTGCCCGACGTGCAGGTTCGCTCCATCGCCAAACGACGCCGGGACGAGGTTATCGACTTCGATCTTCAACACGGCCAGATCGGTCGCCTGATCGCGGCCGACGATCGTCGCCGAGGCGGTGCGTTGGTCGGAGAGCGTCACGGTGATTCGATCGGCCGGCCGGTTGCCGCTGCCGACGGTCACGACGTGGTTGTTGGTCACAATGTGGCCGGCGGTGTCGATGATCACGCCCGTGCCGACGCCGCCGCCGGGCGTCGTGCGGCCGAAGATGTCGAGCGTTGCGCCTTCGGTCTGGACTCGCACGATCGACGGCGCGAGTTTGTCGACGATATCGGTCGTCGAGAGCCCGTCCTCGCGTCGGATGACGGGGACGCCGGCTTCGCTGCCCGGCGTCGAAACGCGGGTGCTCGCTGCGGTCGGGTCGTTTCCAGCTGGCGACGGTGACGTTTTCGACGAGCTGCCGCCGGAGCAGGCGGCGCTCAAGACGACGAGCAGCGCGAACACGAATGGCAGGGCGGGGCGGATTTTCACGTCGGCAATCTTCCTCTTCGGCATGACAGATTGGTGGGCCGCGACGCCATCATCTGAGCTAGGCCAATCGGCCCCAGCCCGGGCGCGCGCGGGCCCAACTGATCTTCGCCACGCGTCGATTCTGGCACACAGGGGAACACCCTAACAACCGTCGGGCGCGCGTGGCAGCGTTTCTTCACGGCTTTGGCACAGTCGCCCGTGTTACAATTGAGCCAGACCGTCGGAAGCGAAGGAGTCGCACGTGCCAGTTATCATCGTCGTCCTGATCGTCGCGGCCGTCGTGGTCGTGCTCGGCTTCATCCTTGTCGGCATGTACAACGGCCTCGTTCAGGGCCGGCTGCGCGTGAAAGAGGCGTATTCGGGCATCGACGTCCAACTGAAGCGGCGCGCTTCGTTGATCCCGAACCTCGTCGAGACCGTAAAGGGCTATGCGGCGCACGAAAAGGACGTTCTAGAGAACGTGACGCGCGCCCGGGCGATGCTGCAGCAGGCTGGCACACCGGGTCAGGCAGCCGAAGCCAACAATATGCTGACATCGACGCTGCGATCGCTGTTCGCGGTCGCGGAGAACTACCCCGACCTGAAGGCGAATCAGAACTTCCTCGACCTGCAGCACGAACTGGCGGATGTGGAAGAGAAGATCGCCTACGCGCGCCAGTTCTACAACAGCAACGTGCTGAGCTACAACACCAAGACGGCGACATTCCCGAGCGTGATCTTCGCCGGACTGTTCGGCTTCAAGGCCGAAGAGTTCTTCCAGGCGGAGGAGGAAGCGCGGCAAGACGTGAAGGTCAGCTTCGCGCCGCCGCCGGTGACTCCGCCGACTCCGCCACCGGCGAGCACGTAGGCCGCAATGAGCGATACCGGTTCGCTCGACGGCGGCATTCAGGCCCCCGTCCTCATCTACGACCGCATCAACGCTAACAAGCGTCAGACGTGGTTGATGATGTTCGCCTTCGTCTTCGTACTCGGCGGATTTGCGACGGTGATCGCGCTTGCGATCGGACTGCCATGGCAGGCGGCGCCGTTCGTCTTCGTGGGGCTGGGCGTGTATGCGGCGTTTAGCTACTACGCCAGCTCCAGCATCGCGCTGGCCGTGAGCAGCGCGCACGAAGTATCGAAAGAAGACGAGCCGGAGTACTACCGTATCGTCGAGAATCTTTGCATCGGCTCCGGGCTGCCGATGCCGAAGGTCTACGTCATCGAGGACAGCGCGCCGAATGCCTTCGCCACGGGCCGCGACCCAAAGCATGCATCGATCACGGCGACGCGCGGCATCTTGAACAAGCTCGACAAATCCGAGCTCGAAGGCGTCATCGCGCACGAGATGTCGCACATCGGCAACTACGACATCCGCATCATGACGATCACCGTCGTGCTGGTGGGGTTGGTGGCGCTGTTGTCCGACTTCTTCATGCGCTGGACGTGGTTCGGCAGCGGGAGCCGGAAGAACAACGATGACCGCAACGGCAACCTGCAGCTCATCCTGTTCGCTGTGGCGATCCTGTTCGCGATTCTTGCGCCGATCGTTGCGCAAGTGATCCAGCTGGCGATCTCGCGCCGTCGCGAGTACCTCGCCGACGCATCGGGCGCGCTGCTGTGCCGCAATCCCGATGCGCTTGCCCGCGCGCTGGAGAAGATCACGGCCGATCCGGAGCCGCTCGAAGAGGCGAACAAAGCGACGGCGCACCTGTACTTCGCCAACCCCTTACACGACCACAAGTCGTTCCTGAACGGGCTATTCGACACACATCCCCCAGTCGAGGAGCGGATTCGGCTGCTGCGGGCGATGTGAAGCCAGCCGCCGCCAGAATCGCCTGTGCGCGCCTGTGACGCGTACAGGTTGGGTTCGGCTGCCCGAATGTGCTTTAATACTGCGGTTGTCAGAAAGGTACGTCCGTGAAGTTCGAAGACTACATCAACATCGCCCAGATCCTCGTAGCGATCCTGCTCAGCGTGGTGATCCTGCTACAGGCGAAGGGTTCCGGCATCGGCTCCGCACTCGGCGGCGGCACGAGCGGCAGCTTCCGGACGCGCCGCGGCGTCGAAAAGACGCTGTTCCAACTTACCATCGTGATCGCGGTTATCTTCCTCATCGTTTCTGCGTGGGGTGTGCGCGCGCGCATCGCCTGATTCCGCGCGAGCATTCCGTAGAGGGCCGTTGAGTTGCCATTCACGCAAACCCGATGGCCCTTCTTCGCGACTCTGGTGATCGGCGGCCTCGCCATCGCCGTCTTCTCCTACGCGACGCTGGCGAATCCGCGAGGCGAAGCCGTCCCGGCGAGCGGCGGCGACTACGTCGAAGGCGTGATGCGTGCGCCCGAGCGTATCAACCCGCTGTTCGCCAGCACGAACCAAACCGACTCCGATGTCGCGGCGCTCGTGTTCAGCGGCCTAGTTCGGCTGCGCGCGGACGGGACGCCGGAGCCCGATCTTGCCGAACGCTGGGAAGTTAGCAACAACGGCCAGGACTACGTCTTCCATCTGCGAGCCGGCGTCGAATGGCAGGACGGCGCCGAGTTCGACGCGGAGGACGTCGTCTTCACGTTCCGCGCGATCGCCGACCCCGGCTTCAAGGGCGATGCCGTGCTCTCGCAGCTGATGCAGGGCGTCGTGATCAGCGCGCGCGACCCGCTGACGGTCGAGTTCAAGCTGGAGCAAACATACGCGCCGTTCCTCACGTATCTCTCCGTCGGCATTTTGCCGAAGCACCTGCTGCAGGGGTTCGATCCGAACCAGCTGTTCAATGCGCCGTTCAATGCGCGGCCAGTGGGCACTGGCCCGTACGTGTTCGCGAGCCAGAGCAGCAGCGGCGTTGAGCTGACCTCGAATCCGACGTACTACCTGGGACCGCCGCTGATCTCGACGCTCGAGTTTCGTGTGTTCTCCGATGCGACCCTGCTCGCCGCCGCGCTGCGCGCGCACGCGGTCGATGGTGCGCTGTTCAGCCCGGACGCGCAGCCGGAGCTCGCGGGCATCGTGAAAGACGACAAGAAGTACGCACCGCATCAACTCACGGCGACTTCGTACTTCACGATCTATCTGGATTCGAGCGCCGCGCAGTTCGCGCAGACGGAAGTGCGCCGGGCGCTGATGCAGGCGATCAACGTCCAGGCGCTGATTGACGATGGGGCGGGCGGCGGTGGTATTCCCGCAGAAGTGGGCATTCCGAAGGAGTCGTGGGCACACACAGACGTGACGCTGCCCCCGTTCGACCCGGGCGCAGCCGCTCGCGCGCTCGAACTGGCTGGATGGTCTCGTGGGCGCGATGGCGTGCGTCGGACGGATACGGCGCGGCTCGCGTTCACGCTATCGACGACGAACGATCCGCGCCGCGTCGCGCTCGCGGAGAATATCGCCAGCCAGTGGCGCGCTATCGGCGCCGACGTGCAGGTGCAGCCGCTCGATGCCGGTTCGTACATCGACGACGCGCTGCTCCCGCGCAAGTTCCAGGCCGCGCTCGTCGCGGTCGATCCGGGCCCAGATCCGGATCCGTACCCGTTCTGGCACAGCAGTCAGATCGCGCCGCCCGGCCGCAACCTGTCGGATCACAACGACCAGCGCATCGATGACGTGCTACAGCGTGGCCGCCAGAGCACGGATCCGGCGCGGCGCAAGGATCTGTACGAGTTGTTCGCGGGCTATCTGATCCCGGCGATGCCCGCGATACCGTTATTCGCACCGACGTATACGTACGCACAGAGCGCGCGCGTACACGGCTTCAGCGACACGCTGCTCTTCACGCCCGCCGCGCGCTTCGCCAATGCGTATCAGTGGTACATCGCGACGCGGAGGGAGTAGCGCGCTCTTCTAGGTCTTGGGCTTCAGCATCAGGCCAACAACATCCAACGCCGCCTGGTCGACTGCTAACGGAGCGCCGGTCATCAAGTCGGTGGCGCTCTTCGTCTTTGGGAAGGCGATCACTTCGCGGATGTCGCTTTCTTGCGCGAAGAGCGCGACCGTGCGGTCGATGCCGGGCGCGAATCCACCGTGCGGCGGCGCGCCGTACTCGAACGCGTCGAGCATGTGGCCGAACTTCTCGCGCGCCTCCGCTTCGCTGATGCCGAGGAGCTTGAGCACGCGCTCCTGCACGTCGCGCTGGTGAATCCGGATGCTGCCGCTGCCGATCTCCCAGCCGTTGCAGGTGATGTCGTACGCATTGCTGCGGGCCGCGCCGGGGTCGGACTCCAGGATGCCGAGATCTTCCTCCATGCACGACGTGAAGAGATGGTGCTTGGCGCTCCATCGCTCGCTGCCTTCGTCCCACTCGAACATTGGAAAGTCGACGACGAAGGCGAAGCCGAGCGTGTTCTTGTCGATCAGGTCGAGTTTCGCCGCCACGGATCGCCGCAGTGCATCGAGCGCCGGCTTCACGCGATCGGCTGAACCCGGCTCGAGCGAACGCAGGCCGCCCTGACCGGCCACCATCAGCAGTAGATCGCCCGCGTTGGCGCTGGCCAGACGGCCGAGCGAGCGCACCATATCGATGCCGAGGAACTTCAGCGCGGGCGCGCGCACGGTGTCGTCGGTCGCGGCGTCGGGAGCAGCGGTGAAGCCGATCGTGACGAGACCCTTCGCACCGAGCTGCTTCGCCGTTTCGGTGAGCGCGTCGATCTCCTTGCGCGAGAACTCGGCGCCGCCCGGCACGCAGATGCCTTCGACGCTGCCGCCGCTGTCCACGGCGCTCTTGAAGACGACGAACTCGGTGCCGCGCACGGCGTTCGTGAAGTCGACGAGTTCGAGCCCGAAACGAATGTCGGGCTTGTCCGTGCCGAAGCGGCGCATCGATTCGGCATAGGTGATGCGGGGCCACGGCTGCGGCACGTTGAGGTCGGGCCGCACAGCGGCGGCGATGCCGTTGTACAGCGCTTCCATCAGGTCGAGGATGTCGTTCTGCTCGACGAAGCTCATCTCAAGATCGAGTTGCGTGAACTCCGGCTGGCGATCCGCCCGCAGATCCTCGTCGCGATAGCAGCGGGCGATCTGGAAGTAGCGCTCGAAGCCGGCGACCATCAGCAGCTGTTTGAACTGCTGCGGCGATTGCGGGAGCGCGTAGAAGGTGCCTGGATGGACGCGGCTGGGTACGAGATAGTCGCGAGCGCCCTCCGGCGTCGGGTTCGCCAGCACCGGCGTCTCGATCTCGATGAAATCGCGATCGGTGAGGAAGTCGCGGATGTATTTCACGACCTTCGCGCGGATCACCATGTTGTTGTGCATGCGTTCGCGTCGCAGATCGAGGTAGCGGTGCTTGAGGCGAAGCTGCTCGTCCACATCCACGTCCTCGTTGATGTAGAAAGGGGGCGTTTTCGCCGTGTTCAGGATCTCGGCGGCCGTCGCGCGCAGTTCGATGTCTCCGGTTACGATCTTCGGGTTCTCGGTGCCGGCGCGGCGGCGCTCGATCTTGCCGGTGACGCGGAGCACGTACTCGCCCCGCGCTTCGCTCGCGACGGCGTGGGCGGCGGCCTGTTCCGGGGCGAACACGACCTGCATCAGGCCGCGGCTGTCGCGCAGATCGACGAAGATAAGGCCACCGAGGTCGCGCCGGCGGTGCACCCAGCCCGCAAGCACGACATCCTTGCCCTCGTCGGATGCGCGAAGGTCGCCGCAATAGTCGGTCTTGTACATGTCCGCTCCTGGAATTGCCGTTGGATGCCGCATTGTAGCGGGGGCCGGTGTAGGTTGGAAGCGGGAAGCGGGAAGCTGGAGGTTGGAGGTTGGAGGTTGGAACCGATACCTCGCTCGGGTCGTCATACTGTCAGAGAGGCATCACCACATGCAGGCACATCTCTTCTTGTTCGCAATCGCCAGCACGGCCGTCTTCGTTTCGTGCGGCGGCGGCTCGTCGACTCCTGTGCCCACGGCGACGAGGCCCACAGCGACCGCTTCGCGGACCGTTGACACGGCTACGGTGACACCGGTTCGCGCGACGCCGACGGTTGATCGAGCGACGGCCATTGCTGCGCCCACGGCTGCCGCGAGTTCCGTCGCCGAATCGGGCATCGATGGTGTCGTGACGATTGGGCCGACGTGTCCGGTCCAGCGTATCGACAGTCCGTGCCCTGATCGCCCGTATCCGGCCGATATCATGGTGCTGGACAGCGCTGGTCGGCGGGTCGCCAGCATCAGTTCGGGTGCTGACGGCCGCTTTCGCGTGCTGCTGCCACCCGGCTCGTACACACTCAGCCCTCAGCACAGGAGCACCCCGCCGAGCGCGCGGGAACAGATCGTGACCGTCGTAGCCGGAAGCTTCGCGGCAGTGCAGATCGTCTACGACAGCGGTATTCGCTGATGCCAAACCTTAGCGCCAAAACAACATTCGGACTGGCCTGCCTGCTCCTATTGCAATCGACCGCAATCGGTGGCAAACTACGGTTCTCATAGACAGAGCCGATACTTCCGGCATCCAGCACGCGGCCTCCCGCCGGGCTCGGCGGCATAGCGAAGGCGTACTCGTGGATCTCGGCCAAATCGAGGCGTTCGTGCAGGTCGCACAGCACCGCTCCTTCAGCAAGGCGGCGGATTCGCTGTTCCTCACCCAACCGTCGGTGACCGCGCGCATCCAGTCGCTCGAGCGCGATTTGGGCGAAACGCTGTTCGAGCGTAACGGGCGCGGCGTACGGCTCACCGAGATGGGCACCGCATTTCTGCCATACGCCCGCCGCGCGCTGAAGGCGCTGCAGGAAGGCCGCGACGCGCTCGACGGCATGCGCAACCTCGACATCGGCACGCTCAAGCTGGGTTGTGCGCTGACCGTCAGCACCTACGTGCTGCCGAAGATCCTCAAGCAGTACTGCACCACGTATCCGGGCGTCGAAGTCAGCGTGCACACCGGCCGTTCCGAGCAGGTGCTCCAAATGGTCCTTTCGGACGACGTGCACTGCGCGCTCGAGCGCACGGTGCATCACGCCGAGATCGTTACCGTGCCGCTGTACGAGGACGACTTGATTCTCGCCGCTGCGCCGCAGCACCGCTTCGCGAAGGCGCGCACGGTGACGCTCGAAGACGTCGGCCGCGAACCGCTGATCCTGTTCGATCGAGGTTCGAGCTACAGCCAGCTGATCCAAGGCGTGTTCCGGCAGCACGGCATCGTGCCGCACACGCTGATGGAGCTGGACACGATCGAAGCGACGAAGAAGATGGTTGAAGAGGGGCTCGGCGTGGCGCTCCTGCCCAAGGTCTCGACCGAGCGCGAGTTCCAGCAGGGTCTGCTCAGCCCGGTCACGATTAGCAACGCGACGATGCCACGACGGCAGATATC
>JANXYW010000171.1 GCA_025355835.1 Chloroflexota bacterium | reverse complement strand
AAGCAGGAGCGGGAGTGGCTGCCGCTCGTGCGGGCGAAAGTGGAGGCTATCCGCGCCACCGCACATGACGGCGGTGTCGCGTAGTCCGGCGTTGCCAGGACGCACAGCCGCAGTCGGCTACGCCACTAAGTGGTGCATCGTCCCGGTGATAAGTTCCGCTCGCGCGCGAGTGACGCGATGAACTAGGCACGCGCCTTCAAAGGGCCTACGATGGGTGCCGCGAAAGGCGTGCAGCAAGAAACGGCGTGCCTTGGTTTGCAGCGAGCGCAGCCCTCCCCCGTGAAAAACACAAAACTGCGGTTCGATGTCGCCTATCGATGCGAGTGCCAACCATAGAAATCAACGAAGGGTGACGCCAAGGCGCATCAAGAACAGCCAACGACGAGGCGCCGATCAGCCGCAAACCTCGGGGGGCTGGTGAACCCTAGTCGCCGAGCAGCGTTGCGTAGCCGAGTTCGATGATCTCTTCGACGTACTCGCTGCGCCAACCGGGGTTGGGGATGTGCATCTCGTGCTCGCGGAACCAGCGGTGATAGCTGAGGTATTCTTCCTCGAGCTTCTTCCGCCACGCGTCCTCTTCGGCAAAGATGCCCGGCTCGACATCTTCCAGCCGCGAGCTGGTATCGCTCGGGTCGATGTCGAGGTCTTCCTGCCAGTAATCGGCCAGGTAATCGAGGCAGTCTTCCAGATCTTTTCGGCAGTCGTTGATGAGCAGCGTCATCATCGCTTCGCGGTCGACCGGGTTTGCGCGCAGTCGTAGATCGCGGGCGCAGTTCTCGCAGACGACGACGAGGCGGCGGGCGTCGCACTCTTCCTTGTTCTTGCAGTTGTGTGTGCGGGGAGCGTAGTCGGCGGAGCCGGGTGCGCGGCTATAGCCAGCTACCAGCGTCGCGCTCAGTGAGCCGCATCGCAGACAGGAGAGCTTGTCAACGAAGATGTCATCGATCGTCTTATCCCAATCGATCTGCATCACCCTCCTCCTTACCGCTTGCAGCCCGACGTACCCGTTCATCTTAGCCCAATGCCTATGCGCTTACAAACGCGACGGCCGGGTATGCGGCCAGGCGTGGCTCCCGCCCGTTCGGGTCTGGCGTGCCCGGCCGATACTAGTGCTGGGGAAAGGGGGTGACCGCGTGAGCTTGCGTAGTCTACGTTCCATTCGCGTCGTCTCGGAGCCAAAACAGAAGATAGACGCGCCTTTCCGGGCGGACGGTCGCCCGCAGGATCCGGGCCGGCGGATCCTGTGGGTGCCCGCCATGTTCCGGCTGCTCGCCCTGATCTGGGCGGCCGCGATCGCCGGCGCGCTGGTCGACGAATTCGGCCCTGGCGCCCACCTACCGTTCCTGATGGCGATGGCGATGACGGGCCTGCTCGTGGGCGCCACGTTCCTGTGGACCGCTCGCGTGGACGGTCGCACGTCGGCGCAGCTCGACGACGAAGTAGACGCCGCCGAACACGACCTCCTCACCGATCTTCCGACGTTCAACCACTTCTCTCGCCGTTTGGGCGACGAGTTCGCGCGCTCGCGCCGAATGGGGCGGCAGGTCGCCGTGGTACTGATCGATGTCAACAACCTGACGGCCGTGAACAAGGAATACGGCGTGCGGGCGGGCGATGAAGTACTCCGTCATGTCGCGAAGGCGGTGGATGGCACGCGACGCTTCAGCGACGTCGTCGCCCGGCTTGGCGATGACGAGTTTGGCGTGCTCCTGCTCGATACCGGTGCGGAGGGCGTTACCGCATTCATCGAGCGCCTCGAAGAGCGACTCGCGCGCGAGTCTGCGTCCGCCGATGTTGGCGGCCGAACGGTGTCGCTGTGGGCAGGTGTCGCTTCTGGCAGCGCGGTATCGCTGCCGGAAATGACGCGCGCCGAAGCCGTTCTCGAAGCAGCGATGAGCAGTCTCAGCGAGGCGAAGCAGGAGCGGGAGCGCCGACGGCGCATGTGGCTCACGGCGTAGTAGCTACACAGCGAATCGTGGCATGACGATGGCGCGGGCGGGAACGCCCGCGTTTCGGCGTCCGGCGGGATCGACTACGCGGCCTGCTCCAAGCCGAGCCTTCTGGCCGCCTCGTCCGCGTCGACGCCGTCTGTTCGCGTCAAGAGCTGGATGAGCGCTCCGACGCGAAGAATGTCCGCGACAGCGTCCACGGACGCTTCAGCGTGTACGGACAGCTGGGCTTCGTAGCCGGCACGGAGTAGCTCGCGCAGCTCGACGTCGCGGGCCGCCTCTGCCCACACATCCACCAGCAATCGCCCGAGCGATGCGCGCGGCAGCGGCGTAGTCTCGCCACCTGCGCCAAACGGGGGCAGCAGCGCACCGGCGCTCGCCAGCCGACGCACGACCGAACCGAGTAGCGTGCGCTTCGTACGGAAGTGATGGTAGAGGCCGCCCTTCGAGCACCCGGCGGCGAGGCAAACATCTTCCATCGATGCCGCCGCGTAGCCTTTGAGCGCGAAGACCGTAAGAGCCGCCTGGACGATGTTGTCCTGTGCGGCCTGCGAACGTAGCGTCTGGCGGTTGTGCTTCGTCATCAGTCTCATGTGGACGTTCGGCCGTAAGCCTGCTTCGCTGCATGGGCTTCCGCCCCGAAATTGACATGATCTTTCTTTCATTCGCCTGCCAATGGCCGTTGACAG